>JALOAP010000057.1 GCA_023228745.1 Dehalococcoidia bacterium
CTCCGTCTTCAAACGTTCCTGTCGCCCGGATAATCTCGTACTCGGTATCAGAAGTAACGGTCAGAATCTCCGCCGTGTACCCGTTGTTAATTCCGGTGATGGTGTCCCCGACCGCCCAAGCCGATGTCGGGGCGGACGAAAGAGTCAATGTGAATATCTTATACAATTCTGCGCGGGTTGTCAGCCGGGGCCATTCAAACGAACGAAACAAAGAGTCCCTTGTTTGATAGAAGTGCCGAAGTGCCGCCTTGTGCCCCACGGTCGTTGTGTCGGCCAGCGTAATCTGAGCCGCAGAAATACGGTCCATTGTCTGGTTGACAACATCAATCTCTGATTGCAAGGCAAAGGCCATTTTTTATCTCCTGTAATAAGACCGGGAGGCCCGAGCGCCTCCCGGCACTGGAGGGGAGAAAACTATTGTTTCGTTATCAGGCCGTCTTGCCCCAGACCTCGATCCAGATTTGACCGGAAGCGGATACATCCACACCAAGCGTGGCGCCGGCCGTTAATTTCATGGCCTTTCCAAGCGGCGATTTCCACATAAAGAATCCGCTTGCCGCATTCACAGCCACAAGTCCGATGTGTCTTGTTGAAACAGCGCCTCCGGAAGTTCCGGAACCAAACTCAATATTCATAGCTGTCGCTGTCCTGACATGAATATGAGTGATGTAATGCGATTTCCCTGTTGAGGCCGCTACCAAATCAGCCGCGCCGGTCAAATCGGACGATTCGTAAGACACATAAAACAGATTTCCTTCCAGGGGCAAATCGACAATATTGAATGTATTGGCTGCCATAGTTTACCTCATGATAAATGTTCATCCGGATACAGCGATTGTTCACAAACCGCATTGGATGGAGTCGTACAGGATACTCCGGTTCCATCTGCCGCGTACCGAGTTGTACTTCCTTTTTTTGGGTAATCCTGTGTTGCGCCATAAGACAATGGATCGGTTGCCGACAATGTTGCGTCAGATGCGTTCACTGCACAATATTGCTTTACCATTTCATCCAAGTCGGCCTCTGTAAACTGACCGCTGAATGGGGACTTGAACGGATTCCGTTTCAGCCAATAAATAAATCCGTATAGCGTTTGATCTGCTGTTGCGGCTGCCATAATTGGCCTCCTATTCGATTAAGTTTCCGTGTTTATCTCGCGGCCATACATTCATTTTGCTCTGGCCGAATCCGCACGTGGTTTGAATTTTTGTGCGATACGGAGGTTCGCCGAACCGGGTGCAATACCCGGCCCGGCTAGACCTTCGCAAGACCTCTTCTTTGAGGTCTTTTTCGCTCACATTGTTCGGAACAAGTTCCATCAGATTCCAACAGTCAACATGAACAGGGGGCCGTCACCGGAAGCGCTGCCCACCAGACAGTGCCCGGCAATCTGATCGGTTACGGGGTCTCCGATATTGGCCCGGACGTCGATTGACCCATCATGCCGGAAATATCCCGTCTTGACATAGGCCGCTCCGACTCCGGATTGCGGGGCAATAAAGATCGGTCCCCACGTTTTGATCCAGAGAAAAGCGGAGCTTGCCGCCGATACATTCGGCATCCCAAGGAATGCCAACGTACCAGACGTATTGGCCTGGCTGACACTGGCAAATGGGCTGGCGTAGACTTCGTAATTGTCCGAGGTTGTCAGCACTGTATCCAGCGGCCAGTCAAGCGTCAAGATCACGACGCCGGCCGAGGTGCTTGCCGTATTGGATACGATACTGCGAACCATTGCGCTTCCTCCGGCCGGGAAGATCACTACGTAGCCGCCGACAAGCTGATTCTCGGTAATACCGGCCTCATTGATCGTAAGCGTGGTATCCCCGATAGAAGCGGCCGCGGCAATGGTTTCTATTCCTGCTACTGCCTCGGTGGCGGTTACATGGACGGCCAACTGCGTGTTTGTGATGGCGGCCCCGGTCTTTGAATACTTGAAAACAGAACCGTCCCATCCAAGAAACCGAGTTCCAAAGTCATACCGCTGCGTTGATTCCGTAGCGTATATTCCAAGATTATTGGTTCCTGAAAAATCTTGCGGTCCTGAAAACTCCTTGAGCGGAGTATGCGGGTACTTCAATAATGTACTCATTGCTATTCTCCTGAAAAAGAGATTTTGTTTTTTTCAAAGAATCAAACGATCAAAAGAACCGGGTTTTTAGGCCGATGCTTTCAGGTTGATTTCCACAACCGCAGGACCTTCGTTTCGGACGGCCCCGCATGTCTGCGTACAGTACACCTGAACCGAATCGCTCAGATCGTGCCGAATGCTGATGCTAACCTTCGGTTCCTGGGGGGCCGAATAGCTGATAGACCCGGCCGCAAACGCATAACATTTCTTGCAGTCCGTTTCCGTAGTGTCCGTCAAAAGACGTGTGGACATCAGGAACTTGAAGCCCATGAATGTATCGATCTGGCCGGCCGCCAATGCCTTGACAGTATTGTAATCCGAACTCTTGACTTCCGTGGTATTCAGCATTTGGTTGATGTTGTACGGATTACAAAGGAAATACCGCTGTCGTTCCGGATCGATTTCTTCGTCATCCAGCAGTTGCTTGCAGGTCAGGAGCTTAGCAATCGTCAGGCCCGTGGCCGTCGTATCGCTGTGCGCCGATCCGGCCGCTACAATCGAACCATCACCGGCCACAAGACGGCACTCTCCGACAGCATAATTGGTGACAGAGGACGAACCCTCTTCGCCGACATAGACCGTGGCGCCAAGTGCGGCAATAATCTCATCGTCCTGTGCACGTCGCAGACCGGACAATTGGTTTTGTGTGTACGGACCTTGCGGATCAATCAGCAGTCGCAGTTTGTCCTGGTCGTCGATCAGATCGGCCGGAACCTCATAATCCACGATAGTCAGCCACCGACGACTGTGTGAGGCATCAGACACCGGCGTCGGCGCATGGCGAGTCGTTCGTTTCTGGGGATTTTTCGGGGCCAGCCGCTCAATTGCCATCCGCTTTCCCGTCATGGTTTCGAACCGGACGGTAGGACGCAGGATAGACTGTTTCTGCTGGCTCAGCATGAGAATGTTTGATTTGTATTGTTGCACAAAGGCAACTGGAATTTCGAGGGACATAGGACTATCTCCTAATCACAATTTTTCAATTTTTACATTAAAAAACGGTTTTCGGTGAATTGTCCTACATTCGCAGGATTCGACCTGCCGTTTTACGCCCGGTTACGGCGGCCTTCTATTCAGGCGGTCAATATGGATTCCGGTGAGGAATTGTCCATATATTAATTATTGCAACAGTTTACCACCAGTCTTCTGAGAATACAAGCGCTGAACTTCTTTTACAATTCGATCATGTTCCATCGGGTTCGTATTCCCGTCCAGGTAATGCGGATTTCGCATTAGCGAATCAATCTGTTGATCGATGTTCATGGACTTGGCGCCTTGGCCGAGGGAAGTATCGACTCCGTTGGATTCTGTAAAGTGTTTGTTCTGAATCGTAGCGATAAAGTCGGCAACCAGTGGATCATTCCCGATACGCTCAAGAAGCTGTTCTCTCTCTTCCCCGTCCTTTGTGTTTTCTTCAATGGCGGCATTGGCAAGATGCAGTCTGGAATTGTACGCATCTCCCCATTTCTGCCGCAATTCCTGTTCGGCCTCTTCTTTCAATTTCGGAGTGGCTAATCCGAGGGCTTCTTTATAAAACGGAACCGGATCATTCCGCATGGCCTCTTCCGCCTTTTTCATGCGCAGCGCGTCGAGAGCCATCACCGCGGTAAACTGTTTCTGACTCAAATGGACCCCATGCAGCGTTTGTTTTGCCTCCGCCAGCATTTCATCATCCTGATAATACCGTTCCAGTTCAGCAGGAACCGTAAACGAATATCCTTCCGGTTTCTCCGGAACGTTCATGGCCTGTCGAAAGTCCCGAACCTGCTCCGGTGTGGATTTCTCATCAATCGGAAAAACGCCTTTCCCCTGACTGGTCAGTTTGGTTTGCAGGTGAGTAATTTGATTGGTCATATCACCAATGCTTTTAATACCCAGCCATGCCGTATTTTTCCGGTGTTCTTCCGGAACGACCTGATTAAACCAGCCGTCCTTCAAGGTTCCGTCCGGGTTCACATAGGACTCTGACTGTGCCGGTTGTGCGGGGGATTGAGGGGTCGGCTGTGTCGGCTCTCCTGTAGGCGTTTGAGTGGGTTGTGTCCCTGTGAGTTCTGTTCCGTCCATGATTTACTCCCCTTTCGGTTCTTCAATAATACAATCTTTTGTTTTTTGTTCCAGTTTCATTTCGATCTGGTATTGAATATAGCGATATACGGAATTGGCGCCAAGATTGTAGTTCGTCTGATTTGGATTAGAAGAATCAAAACATCCCTGATTCGTATTGGCACGACAGTATGTTCTCAGGTGTCGGAGAACATTTTGTCCGCTCTCGGAAGCGAATGTCTGCTTGAAATCACGGCTTAATTGATCCTGCTCGATATTCATGTTTTCTCCCTGGAAGGTTTCCATCCTGTTTTTCGGAGCGTCCCATACACATAGGCGGCGGCCCGCTTGCCTTTGAGTCCCTTCTTAGCGGCCTGTCGTTTCAGGTTTTGTTCCATTTCAACCGGCATTTTTATACCTCAACCAATTCTTGATTCCAATGCGGGAATAATACAAGATGGATCTCTTTTGACCAAATCGATTTTTTTGTTTTCTTTGCGGTCATCGCCTTTTCAGTCAAATAATAAGACATCCGAATTCCTGAATCGTGAGTATAGTAATCAACTTTTTCTTGATAAATTTCATAGTTAAACGTTAAGTATTCTTTTTTTACCAAAAAATTGACATGCAAATATTCCAAACTACAGCCAAATGGTACTGTCCAACTTCCATCCCTGCATTCTCCTTTTTCAAAATCAACGATTTCACCAGTTTCTTTTTTTTTAAGAAAACTATTCTCCACAAATTGATAAAATTCCATTAATTCATTTTTTGGAAATGTAATCGTCAAGGCAATTCGTACATTTTTGCAGCATTGTTCCCATGTTTGTTTTGCATCTTCTAACATAATTTATCCTCCCACCCCGGCAAGCAATTGTTCGGCGGGCGATCCCTCTTCCGGCTTCTGGGACGTATTCTTAATGGCTTTGCTTCCCGCCTCTGCCGCCATCATCATTTTCATCTGTTGTTCATCGGCGGCTCGCTTTTGTCGAATCGCCGCTTTTTCTTCATCCGTGTTCAAATCGCTTTCGTTGACACCGAATACCGTTGCCATACGTCGGCCGGCACGATCCGGATTCAGCGTATCGACCATGAAATTCGGGAATACCGCGTTCATATTGACTCCGAACTGACTGAACCGCTGAAGCGCATCGGCCTGTTGTTCCTGTAAGGCCAAAGCCAGTCGGCCCAGGTATTCAACCTTGAACCCGCGTAATTGAGCAGGTGGCGCTGGAATCCTGAAATTCCGAAGCAGCAGCATGACGCTGCGTTCGACCAGAGGAGTCAGGCATTCATTGTAAAACCGTGTGACCGGAAGGACCAGCTGCATGTATCCCGCCTTGACGCGCTCGATAATTTCTACCGTGGTTCGTCTGTCCCCTGGAAGATTATCCAAAGGGGCAAACACCTTAACATAAAAATAATCTCTGATTTGTTCCTGCTTCATTTGAAGCATCTTCTCGGAAATCGGAAAATTCCCGTTGAGCATGGGATCGAGAGCGCGAATGGAATTGGGTTCCATGGCGACATTGTATGCCCCAGGGTGCACGCGGGGAGGCCCCTCAAACGAACTGAGCACTTCCCTCGGCGGGTTGTTATGGAGATCGACACACAGATTCAATGCTTTCGCAAGATGCTGCAATTCCTTATCCGCAGACAACGCATAGGTTCCCTGGCCTCGTCCCCAGATTTCCTGGCTCCCCACAAGCCAGCGGGCGATATGAAACGGAAATTCCTGATAGCCGTTTTTTTGGACAATTATTTTTTCCGATTCATTGACAATTTCCTCTATGAATTTGTAATTTTGATTGTCCGATAAAGCCGCATTCCTTCCGTAGTTTTGTTGGACCCGGTAAATAAACCAGAATTTCTTATATTCCTCTTGCGGATTTCTTTCGTCTTTGACACAGGCGGCAATTTTCGGCCCTGCGCTTTCTCCAAATAAATCGTATGCCTGACGTGCCGTGTATTCCCATCGGATCATGCAGCGATTCGGAATATCGTTGGCATCGACGCCGAACCGGTAATTGGCAACATCCCAGTCTTTGTATTTGAGAATCAGCTTTTCTTTATCCCATCCGGAGAAGATGTTACAGGTTCCAAGCCCGCACCATGAATAAATGCTTTCATTGATTTGAAGATTGAAATTACATGCCGGCTTGAACATTTCAAGGTGCAGCTTTTCCGTCACCCGATTCAAGTAGGTTATCGATTCCTCATCATCGACCAGCCGCATATCATCCGGGGTAAGCCGACAAAAATATTGTCCGGAAGGAAAGATTACAGCGCTGAGTCCGGCCGCCATTTTCTGGAGGGCATGCATTCCGGTAGGGTCAATAATCGGAAGGGACTTATCTTCTCCGGGAGTGGTTTTTTGGGTAATTTGATTTTCACGCAGGAAAAAATGGTCGGCCACCTGTTGGTACAGGTTCATGGTATTGGCGGCCTCTGAATCGCAATGCTGCCAATCTCGAATAATCTGTTGTGCTCGATTATCTTCGGCCATGTTTTATCCAAGAACTGTCCTTTTCCCGGTCGTCGGAGTCAGTGATCCGGTCAGGACTGTTTTTCCGTAGCCGCTCCTTCGTCGTGCTCTTCGGACGGTTTCATCGGCCGGCTCTTCGGTGGTTTCCGGCGTCGCTACGGGCGGCGGCAAAGGCGGCGGTTTCGGTGCTTTCGGCTTTCCCATAACATTTATCTCCTACAATCTATACAGACAATACAGACTGTCGTTCTTTTTTGTCAAGAATTATTTTTAGATTGCCGAATATTCCATGATGCAATCCTGGATTTTTCTCTCATAATAGACATTTTCCCTGGATCGTCCGACTTTATTGGCTGCAACAATGGCGTAGTTCAGGGCGTTTCTGTAGTGATCGTTTCCAGCCCCGGTTTTCTTATACCGGTACACGACGGTCCGTTTTCGCTTGTCGATCTCCTTGCTTTTGACACAGTTGCAGCATTGTTGAGCAAATTCGTCCAAGTCTTTGGTTCGCCTCGGAAGGACAATATCATTGTTTGAAAAGACTCGGTGAGAAGCGTCAAAGATTCCGGTTCTATAAACCTTGACAATTCCTCGGTCATCGAGAAAGGTAAAGTCCTGGAGCGGGGATTCGGTATATTCGCATAAGAACGTTCTGCATCCCTTTGCATTAGCGATTTTTTGAAACTGTCTGGCCGAATCGGCATTTGGACGAAGATCACCCACGCAGAATTTTATATGAAATCGAGGAATCAAATCGAGAACCTGGTTAAAATCCTCACAAACACAGAATTTCACCATCCTGTATTTCTGGTTCCCGGTTCGGGCAAGAATCACGACATGCTTTTTGTCATCGTTATCGACTCCCATGCAGCACGGACCGGGGTAGGTATCCGGAATTCCCTCATTCGAACAGCACGCCCAGACCATATCCTTCCGCAGTTTTTCATCGGAGGAGGAGTACGCCTTGCCGAGCATGAGCCGGATCACGTCGCCCAGGTTGTTTTCCGGGGGATTGCGATAGCATTTGAGAACATAGGCCGGGTCCTGGTTCTCCGAAGTCAGATAGGACCAGTTGTATCCCTCCCGCTCCTTGTTTTCCGGTTTGGTGGGTATCCATTTCCCCCGCCGCTGACCGACCGGTTTTCCGCATTTGACGCATCGGATATAACCGAGCGGCTGATGGTTCTCCAGCCGGGTCAACCGATCCGGATACAGGCCGACGCACTTTTCCGGGTCATTCCAGAATTCCAGTTCCGCACAGGTTTTCCCCCCGCACTCACATTCCCGGAACCAGTACCTTTGATCGGACCCCTGCCAGATAGAATCAATGCCCCGGTCCTCATCGGACGGGTTGCCGATCATAGCCAAGTAGGACTTTCCCTTCACGCCGCCGATCCGGGCATTGGACATCCGGCCGCGTACTTTGCCGACAATCTCCAGTTCCATTTGATCGACTTCATCGAGCACGGCCTTATCAACATGAATGCCCGTGGCCTTGACGGACTGGCGGGATTCCCCGTCCGCCGTAGGAATCATCCGCATCCCCCGCAGGTACAGGTTGGAATTGCAGATTCGCTTGACATCAGCGGCATCGGTTTTCTTTCGGCCTTCGGAAAGATATTTTCCGATCTGCGTATAGTTCAGTTGAATCAGGGGGTTCCATCGGGTTTTGGAATAGTCCATCATATCCGCGTCGTTCGGGAATCCGTAGAGAACGCCCTGCCGATACCGCCCCGTCAGCATTCCGTGAATGCTCTCCAGAATCTCCCCGTCCGAGACCCCGGCCCCGGTTGCCTTCATGTAGCATCGCTCGTTAGCGATCTTGGGGGGAAGCAGCCAGTCGATTTGGTATTCCCGGCCGGCCGTATCGAAGTATTGCCCGTTCGCCAGCCGAACCTTCATTTCCTTAGCCCAGAAAGCCGCGTGTGCTCGGCACAGCAGTTGCTTTTTTGCAATTTCTACGTCTTGTGCGGTGAGTTCTTTTGCCATTGCTCAAAAGTTCTCGTAAGCGTGCTCAATCAAAGTGGGGCCAAAGCCCAAACCGCCGGATAACACTTCCCGGACGGATACGTTGTCAAAATGCACTTCTGAAAGAATGCCTTCTGTGGCCTGACATCGGAACCGGAAATATCCATACGGATAGTCCACCGAAATCGTTTGTTCGGTATGTCCTGTTTCTGTAATGTCCCATTGAAAGGAGGGTCCGGCCTCCATCGGTTCCAGCAGGGCATAACAAGATTGTCCGGGGAGGGTCACGATTTCGGTATCGAATTGGACGAGGTAGGTTTTTCCGGCCTCCAGTTTTCCGTTCATATTTTGGGAAATTTCTCCACGCAGACTTCCATCTCTGGAGTAATACGCTGCGTCTTTTTCTCCGCAATCAAAATAGCGAAGAATAAACCAGTCTCCATTTACATTTTCATCTTCAAAGTCTCCATGCAATACTAATTCCGGTCCCAGTCCCATCAGACAGTCCTCATCTTCCATCATCCATTCGGACAGCAGAATCATCATGTCCTGCATATCGACACGACAGTCCCCGTTTAAATCCGCACGAAGTGTCCTGCCCGGCGCCATCGATACAACGTTCAGCCACAGCAGGATAGTCAGTCCCATTCTGCACATTCAGGCCCCCGTTATTATTTCAGTTTTCTGTAGGTTTCATCGACCTTGTGTGCTCCGACAAATCCGCTGCCTCCCACGGTCGTTTTCTTTTTCTTCTTCTTTTTATCCTCTTTGGTTTCCGAAGGTTTGGAACTTGCTTTTTCGTACCCTTTCGCTTCTTCCCGGACGGACATCCCAGGAACCGGAGCGTTGGGGCGGCTGTGGCGTTCTATTTTTTCGGCTTGTTTGGTTCTGTAGTCACGGCCCTTGATGAGCATGGCGATTTTTCGCCTGATATTATTCGTTGCCATAAGAGAATTCTCCTTATCAGTTTTCGGACGGTTGGGTTGCTTCTTCTTTCGGCCGCGGGATAAACTCCCCGCAACAATCGTGATAGCCGACTAAAGGACGCATGGACATGACCCCCATTTGCACTTCTCCGGTAATGACTTTCTTTTGGGGGGCCGGGTAGGGAACCGGGGGGAAACGTACACAAATCCCGTCAATATTCGTTCGCAATTGGTAAAAGATGCATTCCCCGCATTTGGCTTCCATAAGTTCTCCCCTACAAATGTCTTTTTCGTTACAGTCCATACAGACAGCATAGGCATGAAGTTTGGAATGTGTCAACAAAAAAATGCCCGCCCCCCTGTCGCAGTCAGAGAGAACGGGCATCGTGCATGAGAAAACGACGTTTTATTTATTCATTCCACTCCCGGATTTCTTGGTTGTTTTGCAGCCGCCGCGTCCCCGATTGGCCCGTCGGCCCTGCCCGCTGCCGTCTTTTTTTGGGGTTCCTTTGGACATCATTCGTCCTTTCCAATAGGTTTCATAAATTCGTTTGTGTACGATTTCAATTATTTCTGTTGATGTTTCCATGACTTCCCTCAAACAGCGTCATTTTATCTTTTTCCGCCCGCAAACAATGCGGACTAAAAAACAGCCGCTCTCGATGCCGGTTTCCAGTCTTGTTTTTCCCCAGGTTCGCGTACCCCCCGGAAGCGGACCAGGGCTCAACCGTCCATCCCGCCTCGACCAGGGAGGCGTACTCATCCTCGTATCCGGCCACGGCGATCCGATAGTCCGGATGACCACCGCGCTGCAGCACCCACTTTTCTACGTCTTTGGCAACTGTCAGTGAGTCGTGATGATAGATGTCATTGTCCCGGCCGCTCGTTGCGTACGGCGGGTCAAAAAACATCCCGCACGGCCGGTTATCCGCCTGCCAGTTCCCTCCGCAGACCCGCGTCCAGTCCCCGCAAACAACCTTGACATGCCGCAGCCGCCGCCGGAGCGCATCCATCCATTCGTAAGCATCCGGCCGGTGATGAACGCCCTTATTGTGAGTAAGCAGCGGGATTTGGGAATGAATGCCGGTGTTCCTTGATAGATGAGGTCTTGCGTCAGGATAGGTCAGCCCTCTTCCGATCCAGCAGGACGCCGCCCATACCCAGTACCCGGCCAGCTTCGCGTCGAACCATTCCGGGTCCGATTGCAGCCCCTCAATCAACTGGGGCTCGCTTTCCACCAGCACCCTCCGGCGGGCGTTCAGGTCGGCGTGATTGATCGGCCAGTCACACCATTTTGCCACCTCGTCCGGGTCGAATATGATCGACCGCCAGACGTTGGCGATAAACCCGTCTTTGTCGTTTACGATTTCGTATATCTTGTCGAGCTTCGTAGGCGGCCGTTTCAGCAGGACGGCCCCGCTGCCGAAAAACGGCTCGATGTACTGCTTGACATCGCCCAGCCGCTTCCAGATTCGGTCCGCCACCGTCCCCTTGCCCCCGAAATACGGAAACGGAGCTTTCAAATTTTTATCAAAACAGGTCATCCGTTCGCAATCTCCAACAAAATATCTGCATGGCACGGTTGGT
>JALOAP010000058.1 GCA_023228745.1 Dehalococcoidia bacterium
GGTGTCGACGTGGTGACTGTGTCCAATGCGCGAAACTGACTCGTAGAGGATGTAGGCGGCGATGCCCACGAGGAGAGTGACATGCACGGGGACGGCGAGCACTTCGAAGCGGGCATAGCCGTAGGTGCGGCGGGCATCGGCGGGGCGCCGCGAGAGCGTCCCAGCGGCAAGCGCGAGGAGTAGCCCGGCCGAGTCGGTGAGTGCGTGCCCGGCATCGGAGAGCAGGGCGAGGGAGCCGGCCAGCACACCGGTGACCCCTTCGATGATGACGAAGAGGAGTGAAAGTGCGAGACCAATAATGAGGGCCCGCCGGGGGGAATCGTGCTGGTGGTCCTGCGCCAGGGCCATATGTCGATGCTAGCAGAGGCAGGTGCCGATCCTGAGCCGAGGTCTCAGCAGCGCAGGGGACGTTGGTTCGATACAGTGGAGGGACGGCCCCCGTCGCCCGGCGTGGGCCTGTGACTGTTGGATGGCAAGTGAACTCGTCGGCGTGACGGATGCCCTGGCGCCGGTGCTCGAAGGAGCACTGCGCCCCGGCGCGCGCCTTGGAGTCCCGGACCAGGGGAAGGCTCCGGTGTCTGCGGCGCTGGCGGCCCGGCACGACGGCCCCACGCTCCTTTTGACCGCGACACCGGCACGGGCGCAGGCACTCGCCGAAGAACTCGCCCTGTTCCTCGAGGATGTACCGCTTGCGCGCCTGCCCGAGCGCGAAGGGCTGCCATACGAGTGGGCACGGGATGACCCGGCGATCGCGGTGGAACGCGCCCGTGCGCTCGCGCTGCTGCGGCGGGACGAGCGGGGCCTCGTGGTGGCGTCGTGGTCGGCACTCTCCGAGCGGTGCGCGGGGCCCGACATCGAGGCGGCAGGGCTCGAAGTGACCGTCGGGGGGACGTTCTCGCCGGATGAGCTGGCGACGGCGCTGGAAGCGAACGGCTATGAAGTCGCGAGCATCGCCGATCAGCCGGGAACGCTGGCGCGGCGCGGCGGCATCGTCGACGTGTTTCCCGCGGGGGACGAAAGCGCGTACCGCATCGAGTTTTTTGGCAACGAAGTGGAAAGCATCCGCGAAGTGAGCGTGGCCACGCAACGGAGTGTGCGGCGGCTGGACCACCTGCACCTCGCGCCGGCGGCCACGGGGACCCGGCAGGCACGTGATGCGGCCGCAGCGCTGCTACGACACCTGGATGCCAATGGGGACCAGTCAGAGGCGATTCTCCAGGAGTTGGAACTGCTCGCAGGGGGCCAGCGGACGGATTACGAAGCGTTCTTCGAGCCGCTGCTCTACGAATCGACGGCGCTGGACCACGTGTCGGCAGCTACAGCCGTGTTGCTGGACGACGAGGAGGAGGGCCGCGAGGCGCTGGCCGGGCTCCTTGAACACCAGGGCCGGACACAGGCTGAGTTGGAGCGCCGCGGGGACATTCCGGCGGGGCTTCCCGGCCTGAACATCGCGCCTGAAGCGATCGACGAGTGGCTGGCGGCTCATCCACTGGTCGTCCATCTGCAGCGGTTCGGCACGGAGGAGCTGGGGGCGAGACGGCTACCCCTCAAGGCGACGCCGAGCTTCGCGGGGAAGCTCAAGCCGCTCGCACAGCAGGTAGGCCGCTGGGCGCGCGACGGGCGAACGGTGGTCATCGCGTCGCAGCAGGCGCTGCGGCTGGCGGACCTGATGGACGAGGAGGGCGTCCCGGTCGACCTGCACCGGAAGCTGGGCGCCGCGCCCGAGAGTGGCAGCATCACGCTGGTACCCCTTGCGGTGAGTGGCGGATGGACCCTCGACGAGCAACTGGTGCTCGTCACTGATGCCGAGATTTTCGGGTTTCGCAAGCGGCGCCGGCCGACGCGATCGCGGCCGGGTGTGCGCCCGGACCTGGTGTCGACGCTGGAGGTTGGCGACTACCTTGTGCACGCGGACCACGGCATCGCGCGTTACGGCGGCCTGATTCACCGCGGCGTCGACGGCATCGAGAAGGAGTACCTGGAGCTCCAGTACGCGGAGGGCGACCGGCTGTACGTGCCCTCGGACCAGCTGGATTCGGTGACGCGTTATGTGGGGCCAGCGGACCACCCACCGACGCTGACACGGCTGGGGTCCGGCGAATGGGTGCGCACGAAGCGGCGCGTGAAGGCCGCCGTGGTGGAGATGGCGCAGGAGCTGCTCGAGCTGTACGCACGGCGCGAGCTGGCGCGTGGACACGCGTTCGGTCCGGACGGCGCGTGGCAGATGGAGATGGAAGCGGCCTTCCCGTTCGTGGAAACGCAGGACCAGCTTGAGGCAATCGCGCAGGTGAAGACTGACATGGAGCGCTCACAGCCGATGGACCGGCTCATCTGCGGCGATGTGGGGTATGGAAAAACGGAGGTGGCGGTGCGAGCGGCGTTCAAGGCGGTGGCAGATGGGAAGCAGGTTGCCGTGCTCGTACCGACGACAGTGCTTGCCGAACAGCACGGCCACACGTTCCGCGAACGCACGGCGGGGTTCCCGGTGCGGGTAGAGGTGCTGTCGCGCTTCCGCAGTGAGCAGCAACAGCGCCAGATCGTCGCGGAGCTTGCTTCGGGCGAGGTCGACATCGTGGTGGGCACCCATCGGCTGCTGCAGCGCGACGTGGTGTTCAAAGATCTTGGGCTGGTGATCATCGACGAAGAGCAGCGCTTCGGTGTGAGCCATAAGGAGCGGCTGCGGCAGCTTCGCGAGGAGGTCGACACGCTCGTGATGTCGGCGACGCCGATCCCGCGAACATTGCAGATGTCGCTGGTGGGGATCCGGGATATGAGCACGATTATGACTCCGCCCGAGGAGCGGCTACCCGTGCGGACGTACGTGATGCAGTGGGACGACGAGATCCTGCGGGAGGCGATCGACCGGGAGCTGCAGCGCGGCGGGCAGATCTACTTCGTGCACAACCGGATCCAGGGAATCGAGCGGATCGTGGCGCGGCTGCGGGAGATCGCACCGACGGCGCGGGTGGTGGTCGGTCACGGGCAGATGCCGGAGGACCAGCTCGAGCGGGTGATGACGGAGTTCGCCGCGGGCGACCACGACATCCTTGTGTGTACCACGATCATCGAGAGCGGCCTCGACATCCCGAACGTGAACACGATCGTGATCAACAACGCGGACCGGTTCGGGCTTGGCCAGCTCTACCAGCTCAGGGGACGGGTGGGACGCGGGGCGAACCGCGCATATGCCTACCTGCTCTACGAGAAGGACCGGAGCATCAGCGAGCAGGCGCAGAAGCGGCTGGAGGCGATCTTCGAGGCGAGCGAACTTGGCGCAGGCTTCCAGATCGCGCTTCGGGACCTGGAGATCCGCGGGGCCGGCAACGTGCTCGGGACGGAGCAGAGCGGTCACATCGCGGCGGTGGGGTTCGAGATGTATTCGCGGCTTGTCGCGGAGGCGGTCGATGCGCTCAAGCGGCTGTCGAAGGACGGGGCGTCCCTGCCACCACCCATGCCGCCGCCACCGGTCATCGACCTGCCGCTTTCGGCACACATCCCACCGAATTATGTGGAGGACATCCACGACCGGCTGGCGCTCTATCAGCGGGTCGCGACCCTGCAGAGTGTGGAGGATGTGGCCGAGATGCAGGCGGAGCTGCGCGACCGCTTCGGGGAAGTCCCGCCGGCCGTCGAAAACCTGCTCTACGTATCGCTCCTGAAGTCGATTGCGCGGCGTTCGAACGTGGAGAGCATCAAGACGGACGACGCGATGTTCCACATCCGAGTCCGGCGCGGTGTGCCCCCAGAAATGAAGGCGCGGGTGGAGGCCCTGGGCATGAAGGGTGTGCTGGTGGGGCCAAACCAGGTGCGGCTGGACCGGGTGACGCACGCCCGGAACTGGATGCCGGCGATTGTGAAGGTGCTTCGTACCATGGCGGATTCGGTAGCGCCGCGGGAAGTGGCGGCAGCGGCCGGCTAGGCCAGCGGCTGCCGCCCCAGCCAGCCAACCACTGGCCGTCCATGGACAGCAAAGGTGTTCACCAGGTGCGCGTGGCGCGGTAGAGTCGGACGGCGTCCGGGAGGCCCTTCATGACGACCGGCCCGAGTTCGGAGAAGTCGATCTCGGGCAACGGGTGTTCGAGCGCGTGCAGGAGCGATTCAGAGGCGATCACCTCGCCGGGCCCGGCGATGTGGACGATGCGAGAAGCGACGTTCACATCGTGCCCGACGATGTCGTCGCGGCGCCGCGAAGGCTGACCCCAGTGGACGCCGATGCGGACCCAGAGCGGAATGCCGGTATCAGTCGAGACGGCTTCGAACCGCTCCTGTAGAGCCAGGGTGGTTTCGAGCGCGTCGCAGGCCCCGGGGAACCAGAGCAGCAAGCCATCGCCGAGCTCCTTCACGATGCGCGCACCACCGGGGAGCGCAGCCGTGACAATGCGCTCCTGTGTGGCCAGCAGCTCGAGCGCCTCAGCATCACCGCACAGTGCGTTGTACTCGGTGAAGCCGACGATGTCGGTGAAGACGACCGCACCGGTGACTACTTCGAGCGCTGGCGGTGCGACGCTCATCAATCGGCCACCAACTCGACTTTGCCGCTGAGGGTGGAGACGGCGACGGAGCAGTCTTCGCCAGCGGTGAAGGGGTTCGTGGCGCGGGAGGTGAGGCTTCGGAGGCGCAGCTCCGGGCGGGTCCCGGCGGGGAGGCGAACGGTGACCGAGCCGGAGAGGGTGTGGACCTGGATATCTTCGGCACCAGCCCCACCCACTTCGACCACGCCACTCACGCTCTTCACTTTCACAGCGCCCGCCGCCCTCCTGAGGGCGACCCGGCCGGAGACGGTGGCGACGTCGACGCTGCGGGCTGAGCCGATAGCGACACGGCCGCTTTTCGTGGCAAGACGGCAATCGCCGCAGCCGCCGACTTCAAGCCGGCCGGAGATGCTGCGGAGGTCGACACGCTTCGCGCGCTCGACGCTGATGTTGCCGCTGGCGGTGGCGACACGGACGTCGCCAGCATCGCCCGACACAACGACTTTGCCGGCGATGCTGCCGATGTTGAGGTTGGTGCCCATGGGGCAGCGCACTTCGACCGTTGAGGCGCGGACTTTCAGCGTGACGTCCTGGTCCGTAAGGGCGGCATCCGAGGTCTTGTGTACGCCCCGTTCGACGAGGATGTCGCTGCGTTTTTCGCAGCGCACGATCACGTCTCCAGCCTTCACGTTGATGCGGAGGAGGGGGCGCGCGGGCAGGGCGAGAGGCTGAGTCACAGCATGCACCGGGCGGCAACGGCCGTCACTCCGATGATACCAACCGTGCTGATTGCCACTGTGGCGCGAGTCACAGTCGGTGTAGCCACCAAAACACTACCTGCTGGCCTCTCGGCGGAGGTCCTTGGTTCGGCGAGACTAGAGCCATGAACATGCTCAGTGCCCTTGCACCGGCGTCAGTCCCGGTGGACCCGCTCGAACCTGCGACGCCTGTCCAGGCCCAGGTCGCGATGGCTATCGCGGCGAAAGTGCTCGACATCCAGGAGACGGCCGGGGCCGAGGTTGTACGCCTGCTGGACCCGCAGGTCGGCCAGAACCTCAACGTCAAGGCCTGACGCCCGGGGACGGTACGTGCGGCTGACTCCCTCGCGCGATACGCTCGCTGCTGCATGACAACGCAGCCGCCGGCCTGCGCCGGCGCGAGAGGAATGATGGTCAGAGAGCTCGACGCCGCCACAATCACCGATACAGTCGCTCGCCTCGCGGTGGAGGCCACACACTTCCTACCCGAAGATGTGGAGGGCGCGATACGCGGCGCCCGCGAGGCGGAGCGGTCGCCCCTGGCGATCCAGATCATCGACGAGATCCTGGAGAATGCTGAGGTTGCGCGGACGCGCATGCTGCCGCTCTGCCAGGACACCGGGTCGGCCGTGGTCCACGTTGAACTGGGGCAGGACGTCCATGTCAGCGGCGGATACCTGATCGACGCGATCAATGAGGGCATCCGGCGCGGCTACGGCGAGGGCTACCTGCGCAAGTCGATCGCGGCGCGGCCATTTAGCGCGCGGACGAACACGCAGGACAACACTCCCGGCATCATCCACACGGAGATCGTCCCGGGGGACAAGCTTCGCATCCAGTTCATGCCGAAGGGCGGCGGGTGCGAGAACATGTCGCGCTACCACAACTTCCTGCCCGGCATGGGCAAGCAGGCGGTCATCGACTTCGTCTGCGAGACGGTGGATATGTCCGGCGGGAACCCATGCCCGCCGTTGGTCATCGGCGTCGGTATCGGCGGGACCGCCGAGAAGGCGATGACGATGGCGAAGCACACGCTCTTCCGCAAGATCGGGTCGCGGCACGACGACCCGGAGGTCGCGGAGCTCGAGGATGAGCTGCTCGAAGCGGTGAATGCGCTTGGGGTGGGGCCACAGGCTGTGGGCGGAACGACCACGGCGCTCGATGTGTTCGTCGAGACGTACCCGACGCACATCACGGCGCTGCCGGTGGCCGTAAATATCCAGTGCCACAGTGCCCGCACCAAGGAAGCGATTCTCTAAGGCACCCGCAGGGCGACCGCCGTCGAAGAAGGTGAGAACTGTGGAGCTGCGCTTCCGCACCGCGCGAACCGACGACATCCCGGCAATTGTCTCGCTGGTTAACCTCGCGTACCGCGTGGAGGACTTCTTTATCGATGGCAACCGGACACATGAAGGCGAGGTAGGCGAGCTGCTCGCGGCAGACACCTTCCTTGTCGCGGAGGGCGATGACGGCGA
Source organism: Dehalococcoidia bacterium (assembly GCA_023228745.1). Lineage (GTDB taxonomy): Bacteria > Chloroflexota > Dehalococcoidia > Tepidiformales > Tepidiformaceae > JALOAP01. Next base: position 6,706 of record JALOAP010000058.1, read on the forward strand.
ACTCATCGCCTCGGTGCACGTGTCGATAGCCGGAGATCGCGGCTACTTCGGGATGCTTTCCGTCCACCCAACCCTGCAGGGGAGCGGTGTCGGCCGGCGCGTCGTCGCGGCAGCCGAGACGTTGGCCCGCGCGTACGGGTGCCGGGAGATGGACCTGAGTTACGTTCACTTACGACCCGAACTGCCGGTGCTGTACCGGAAGTTCGGCTACCGGGAAACTGGCACCGCGCCGTTTCCACACCCCTGGAAGCTGAAGCAGCCGGCCCATCTTGTGACGATGTCGAAGCCGCTGCACGAGGAGAACAGTGACATGGCCAAGAGTATGGCATTAACCACCCCGCTTACCGACGAGGCGGTGGATGGGCTGGAAATCGGGACGCACGTGACCTTCACGGGGATCATCTATACCGCGCGGGACGCTGCGCATAAGCGGCTCATCGAGCTGGTACAGAAGGGCGAGGAGCTGCCAATCGACCTGCGCGGGCAGGTGATCTACTACGTGGGGCCGACGCCGCCGCGGCCGGGCGCGGTCATCGGGTCGGCGGGACCGACCACGGCGATGCGGCTCGACCCATACACCGAGCCGATGCTCGCACTCGGCGTGAAGGGCATCATCGGGAAGGGAGGGCGTGGGCCGGCGGTACGCGAGGCGATCGCGAAGCACCACGCTGTGTATTGCATCGCGGTGGGCGGCACCGGAGCGCTGCTCAACCGGCACATCAAGTCGGCGGAAGTGGTTGCGTTCGAAGACCTCGGTACGGAGGCGATCCGGCGGCTGGAAGTCGAAGGCTTCCCCGCGATCGTGGTGAACGACTGCCGCGGCGGCGACCTGCTGGAGGCCGGGAAGAAAGAGTATCGAACGAGCAGCCGTCCGATCCCGGCGGTGCGTTCGCTCGGGGGCTAAGCTCCGAGCCCGGGGCGGGCGTTGCGTCGTCGCATGGAAGGCTGCACGCGCTGGCCGTCGGTCATCGGCTGGCAGTTCGGACACCAGGTCGTGTAGCGGATATCTTCGCCCTGCGGCGCGCTGCGGAGGCGGGTAAAGCAGCGGCGGCAGGGCTGGCCGCTGCGCTTATAGACGTACATTGCCGGGCGGCGCGGGCGAACGACCGTGCCGTCCGAATTCCCCACACTGGCGCGAAGGAGTTCGCGGGCCTTCGCAACGAGCGTGCGAACTTCGTCATCGCTGAGTTCGCCGACGGTGCGCCACGGGTTGATGCCGCAGCGAAAGAGCGTCTCGTGCTTCCAGATGTTCCCGACGCCCGCCATGGCGCGCTGGTCCATGATCGCGTCACCGATGGTGAGCGCTGCGCGCGCGGGATCGCGGAGACGGCGAAAGACCTCGTCGGCATCAAAATCGTCGTCGAGCAGGTTCGGCCCGAGACCTGCGATCGGTTGGTAGTGGTCGATTGCGCGCTCTTCGATGAGTTCGATCACTGGCGCGCTGAAGTTGACGACGGTGGCGCCGGGGACTTCGAGCACGAGCCGGGCCTCGCGCTCGGGCTTCGTCCACGGTTCACCGGTTGTGTAGATGTGCCAGGTGCCGTACATACGCAGGTGGCCGCGGAGGGCAAGGCCGTTATCGAAGCTGATGAGCATGTTCTTGCCCTGGGCGCGAACGGCGGTGCAGGTCGCGCCGACGATAAGGTGGACCTTTGGGACCGGTCCGGGGCCGTGGCTGCGCGCGGCCTGGACCACCTGGCCCTCGAGGACGGGCCGGAGCCGATCGGCGAAGCGATAGAGGCTATCCCCTTCCGGCAATCGCGGGCTCCTTTCGGGTGGGCCGGTAGGCGAGGCCGCGGTAGGTGGGCGCGAAGCCTGCATCGATGAAGCGCTGTGCCTGTGGCGATTGGTCCGCGGGCTCCCCATCGATCCGCTCGAGTGCGAACGGGCGACCTCCAGCGGAAGCTGCGAGGTCGACGAGTCGCTCAAGCGCGGGGGCGGCGTACTCGGGGTCGTCGAAGGCGGGGAGCGTGACCAGGCTGCGGCCACCGCGGTCGAGGTAGAGCACCGGGACGCCGGCGACGAGCACGACGCGGGAGCCGGCACTCCGCTGAAGCGGGCGGCGCTCGCCCTCACGACGCGGCCAGGGTAGCGCTGCGCCGTATGGGTTTGCGGGGTCGGTCGCCGCAAGAACGTAGACCTGCGGTTCCTCCGGGCGGTCGCGTTCTGCGCGAAGGCGGTCGACGGCGCCGGGGAGTGCGAACTGGGCAGCGCCCAGCCCTTCGACGAAGTAGCCACGGCGCACGCGCCCCGACTCCTCCATCGCCTTGAGGACCGGATAGACGGCGCCGAAGCCGCCTGCGATACCTTCAGCGGCGACAGCTTCGCGGGTGACCACGCCGTACCGCTCGAGGAGGGCAGTCGCGAGGGCGTGGGCGCGCGCAGTTGGATTCACGAGGCCGGGAGAGCGCACGACCGACCAGCGGCCGGCGGCCTCTGGAGGAACGAGCGAGCGGCTCGCGCGCGGCGACGGCGCGCCGCGGCGCGGCCAGGCGAGCGCACGCAGCGGTGCGAACGTGTCGTTGGTGATGCGGCCGCTCCAGGCGAGCTCCCAGAGGGCATCGAGGGCGTCCCGCGGATGAGCGGTCTTCGCGGCCCGCACGAGCTCCGTGAAGAAGGAGGCGCCGTTGTCCCGGAGGTAGTCGAGGATCGCGGCGGCAAGTTCGCCCGGCTCGTCGACGGAGGGTGGTGGCGCGAGGTCGGCGAGGTGGTCGCGGCGGAAAAGGGCCACACGGCCATCGTCGCGCCCGAGCTGACCACGACCGATCCATGCGACTTCGCCGGCGGCTCCGAGCTCATCGAGGAGGCGGGGCTGGTAGTCGGCGACGCGCACCGGGAGGACGTCGCGTTCGAGGACGGAGGCGGGCAGGGGCAGCGCTTCGAGCTGGCCCAGGACCTCACGCAAGCGGTCGATGCCGGCATGGGTACTGCCAAGTCCCTGCCACTTCGAGAGGAAGCGGGCAAAGGCGTCCTGGGGAACGGGTTCGACCTCCTTGCGGAGCCGGGCGAGGGAGCGCTTCCGAAGCTGGCGCAGGACATCGGCGTCGCACCATTCGCGCTCGTGACCGCGGGGACGGAAGTCGCCGTGGACCAGCGTGCCCTCCCGTTCGAGCGCGTCAAGTGCGGTGCGCACCAGCGATTCGGGGACGGTCCAGCGAGTCGCAACATCGCGGGCGAGGAAGGGCGCGTGGGTGCGGGCGTAGCGGGCGACCAGGCCCTCGAGCGGACGCACCGAGTACTGGAGGAACACCTCGGGCACACCGAGCGGGGGCGCGACACCGAGCGCGTCGCGGAAGCGGCCGGCGTCTTCGATCGGGATCCAACGCTCTTCGCCGCCGATCCGCACGAGGCAGGCGCGGCGTTCCGCTTCAAGCTGTTTGAGCCAGCTGCCTGCCTGTTCCGGGTGGGTTACGCGTGCTTCGACTTCGAAGGTCGTGAGGTCACCCAGGCGGCGAAGCAGGTCGTGGAGTTGGTCGACGTTACGCGCCTTGCGGTTCTCGACCAGGGCCTGCAGCTCGAGTTCGAGTTGGTCGAGCGCTTCGGGGTCAAGGAGTTCGCGCAGTTCGTCGTCGCCGAGGAGGTCGCGCAACAGGTTGCGGTCGAGCGCGAGGGCCTGGGCGCGCCGCTCGGCGAGGGGGGCGTCGCCTTCGTACATGTAGGCGGCGATGTAATCGAAGAGGAGGCTCCGTGCGAAGGGGGAGGCTTCCTGCGTTTCGACGCTGCGTACTTTGATCTCGCGGCTGCGGATGGCGGCGAGGATCTCCTGGAGGCCGGGGAGGTCAAACACATCGCGGAGGCATTCGCGGTAGGTCTCGAGGATGACCGGGAAGGAGCCGTAGCGGCTGGCGACGGCAAGGAGGTTGGCGGAGCGGAGGCGCTGCTGCCAGAGCGGCGTGCGGGCGCCGGGGCGGCGGCGTGGCAGCAGGAGTGCCCGGCCGGCGTTCTCGCGGAAGTGCGAGGCGAAGAGCGGAGTGTCGGCGAGACGGTTTACCACCAGCTCTTCGACCTCTTCGGGGGAGGGGAAGAGCAAGTCTTCCGCCGGGAGGTCATCGCCGCCGGCGAAGCGGATGGCGATGCCGTCGTCGCTCCAGATGGTCTGGATATCGAAGCCGGTGCGCTCGGTGAGGACGGCTTCGATGGCCTGGGCCCAGGGGGCGTGGACGCGCCCACCGAAGGGCGTGAGGAGGACCATGCGCCAGTCGCCAAGCTCGTCGCGGAAACGTTGGACGACGATGGTCCGGTCGGTGGGCAGAGCACCGGTGGCCTGCTTCTCCTCCTGGAGGTAGGCGAGCAGGTTGCGGGCAGAGCGTTCGTCGAGGTCGTGCTCGGTCCGGAGGCGGGTGATGACTGCCTCCTCATCGCGGACGTGTTCGAGCTCGCGGGTGAAGGCGCCGATGGCACGGCCGAAATCGAGTTCGCGTCCGACGCCGTC
>JALOAP010000059.1 GCA_023228745.1 Dehalococcoidia bacterium
CTCCAGTGCTGTCGCGGCTCAGCCGCAGGCCCGGGTCCTCCTCGACGAGCCGCTGCAGGCTCGGCCCCAACTTGTCGACGCTCGCTTTCGAAGCCGGGTGCACGGCCATGCTGTACACCGGGTTCGGGAACACAATCTCCGGGAGTGTGAACGGGTTCTCCTTCGCGCAGAGCGTGTCGCCAGTCTGCGTGTGCGCAAGCTTCGCCACGACACCGATATCTCCCGCCTTCAGCTCCGGTACCGCGATCTGTTCTTTGCCCCGCGCCACGTACAGGGTCCCGAGCCGTTCGTCCATCCCCTTGTTCGCGTTCCAAAGGTGGCTGTCCGACTTCACCGTCCCGCTCACGACCCGCAAGTACGTCAGCTTCCCGACGTACGGGTCCGCGGAAGTTTTGAAGACGCGGACCGCGACTGGGCCGTCCGAATCGGCTGTCAGCTCACCATCGCCACGAATGGGGGCACGGTCGGCCGGCGATGGGCCACTGAATGCGATATTGTGCAGGAGCTGCCGTACCCCGATCTGCTTCGTTGCCGACGACGCAAGCACCGGGATGATGAGGTTACCGCTGAGCCCGTTGTGCAGGACCCGCCGGAGCTCGTCCTCGGTCAGCTCCTCGTCCGCGAAATACTTTTCCATCAGCGCTTCGTCCGTCTCGACGATCGCTTCAATGAGCTTCGACCGCAGGTCCTGCGCATGTGCCTCGAGCTCCGCCGGGACTGGCTTCTCGTCCGGGCAATACGCTTTGAAGTGCAAGAGATCGATGACACCCTCGAACGTCTCGTAAGCACCGATAGGGACCTGTAGCGGCACGACCTTCGGTCCCCACCGCTCTGTCAACATCTGCACCACGGAGTCGAAGTCCGCGTTCTCGCGGTCCATGCGGTTCACCACAGCCATGCGCGGCAGTTCGAGCCGCTCGGCGATATTGAACGCACGGTCGGTGCCGACCTCCGGGCCGGATACGGCGTCCACGACCAGCAAGGCAAGGTCTGCCGCTTCCGCACCACACGTCACTTCGCAGACGAAGTCGGCGTAGCCTGGAGTGTCGATGAGGTTGATCTTGCGCCCTTCCCATTCCACGGGCAGGAGCGACAGGTTCAGGCTGAACTTTCGCTTGTGCTCGTCTTCGTCGTAGTCGCCAACGGTGTTCTGGTCGGTGATGCTCCCCATCCGGGTGATGGCGCCACTCTCAAACAGCGCCGCCTCGCCCAGTGTCGTCTTCCCGACGCTCCCGTGACCCATCAGAACGACGTTTCGGATCTCTTCGGTTTCGTAGACTCTCATAGACGAGACGCTCCCTTCCTATGGCCATGGTGAGGGGTGTCGGCCGATTCTACCCGTGTCGAACCAGCCCTCTCAATGGTGCGCCCACATCCTTTCCCGGGCGGGCTGGCGCCACGCCGTCAGCGGATGGCGCAATAGGAGCCGACCATTGCTGCAAACGGGCCGAAGCTCGCGGTAAGCCATGGCGGCAGCTAGACTTCGTTTCGAATCCGCACGAATGTTCGCACTGTGACTGCTCGTACCTACGTCGCTCTCGACATCGAAACGACGGGTCTCGACCCGGAGCAGGATCGCGTTACCGAAATCGGCGCCGTGCGCTTCACCGAAAACGGCGATGTCCTCGAATCTTTCGAGACGTTCGTAAATCCCGGCCGCCCCATTCCGCAGTTCGTGCAGCAGCTCACCGGCGTCACCGATGACCTGGTGCGCCACGCGCCACCGCTCGACCTCGTCGCCGAACGCCTGCGGGCGTTTGTGGGCAACGGGCCGCTCGTTGGGCAGAACATCGGCTTCGACCTCGCTCACTTGCGCCGTGGTGGCATCGAACTGCACGTCCCAGCGATCGATACCGCCGAACTCTCGCGGCTGCTCCTGCCCCTCGCCCAGGCGCGCGGCCTCATGGAACTGGCCCAGACCCTTGGTGTGGAGGCGGGAGAGCACCACCGGGCGCTGCCCGATGCGCACACCGCCGCTGCGATCTTCGTCGCGCTCCGCGGCCGTGCCGATGCCCTGGCGCCAGCCCAGCGGCTGCAGCTCGCGCGTCTCATCTCGCTGCATAACGAGGCGCTGGCCGAAGTCATCGCCGGGACAGAGTGGCAGGACCTGCCCCCGGGCGAGCGGCTCATGCCGGTGCTCAAGCCCCCGCCACAGCTTCCACAGCTCGTACGGCGCGAACCCCGGGAGCCCGTCCCTGCGGCACAGGTCCGGGACGTCTTCGCTGCCGCAATCCGTACCCTCCGCGACTTCGAGAAGCGCCCCGAGCAGTTGCGAATGGCGGAGGCGGTCCGGGAGTCGCTCAGCGCCGGCGGCCACTGGCTGATGGAGGCGGGCACCGGCGTCGGCAAGTCGCTCGCCTACCTCGTCCCGGCCGCGCTCCACGCTCTTCGCAACGGCGAGCGCGTGGTCATCTCCACGAACACAATTGCGCTCCAGGAGCAGTTGCTCTCGAAGGACATCCCGGCGCTTCGTCGCATCCTCGTGGCTGCCGGGGTCATCGAAGATGAGGCCGGCCTTCGTGCATCGCTCCTGAAAGGTCGTGGCAATTACCTCTGCCTCAAGCGGTGGACGGCGGGATACGCCATGAGCATGGCCGACCCGGATTTCGCCCATCTTGGTGCGGCGATGCTGCTCTGGCTCCCGGAGACCGAGACGGGCGATCGCTCTGAGCTGAACTTCGACTCCTACGACTACCGCACGTGGCAGCGCTTCTCCGCGCAGGACACCGACTGTCTCCAGCGCCAGAACCCGTGGGTGCGCGATGGCACCTGCTTCCTGCAGCGCGCGCGAAAAGCCGCCGAAAGTGCCCACCTTCTCATCGTGAACCACGCCCTGCTGCTCGCGGACCTCGCCTCGGGGGGTAGCGCGCTTCCGCCCTACGACCATCTGGTCCTCGACGAAGCCCACAACCTGGAAGACCAGGCGACCAAGCAGTTCGGCGGCACCGTCGCTGCCCGCATCGTTTTCGAAGCGCTCGAAGGCATCTATCGCCGCGCCGGGCGCGACCAGCGCGAGTCCGGTGTCGCCGCCATCCTCCGCGCCTTCCCCGAAGGGACCGCGAAGGCCGCCGGCGACGAGCTCGAGGCCGCTGTCGCAAAAGCACTCAGCGCCGTCAATCCCTGCTTCGAAGCGCTCGCAGCGCACGTGCCGCGCGGGCCAGACGACGACCGCGTGCTGCTCGGTCCCGAACTTCGCAGCCAGCCGTCCTGGCTCACCGCACAGGCCGCCTGGGACACGCTCGATCGCGCCCTTCGCGCGGTACACAACAGCGCGCTCACGGCCGCCCGCATTGTGAACGACACCCGCCCCGTGGAGGAACCCGACGCGCTGGCCGGCGAGATCGAGTCCGCTGCCCGCAAGGTGGAGGATGTCCGCGACCGTCTCCGCGACTACCTGACAAACCTCGACGACGACACGATTGTCTGGCTTTCGCGCGATGGGAAGAGCACCGCTGCGGTGAGTGCTGCACCGCTCGATGTTGGCCCGACGCTCTGGGAGGAGCTCTTCTCCAGGCGCCGGACGGTAGTCGCCACCAGCGCCACGCTCTCGGCCGCGGGGAGCATGGAGTACGCGGCCCGGCGCCTTGGCCTCGAATCGCCCCGCACGCTCCAGCTCGGGTCGCCGTTCGACTACCAGCAGTCGACGCTGCTGGCCGCGCTTACCGACGTGCCCGAACCGAACGAGCCCGGCTACCACCAAGCGGTCGCCCAGGCGATCATCCGGCTCACGCTTGCCTCCGAAGGCCGTGCCCTGGCGCTCTTCACCTCGACAGCCGCCCTCAACCGCGTCACCGAGCTCGTACGCCCAAAGCTCGAAGATGCCGGCATCGCTGTGCAGGCCCAGGACATCGATGGCAGTGCCCGCCAGCTCACGGAGAACCTGCGCCGCACGCCGCGGACACTCGTGCTGGGCAACCAGGGCTTCTGGGAGGGGGTCGATATTCGCGGCGACGCGCTCTCGATGCTCATCATCACCCGTCTTCCGTTCTCCCCTCCGACCGATCCGGTCCACCGGGCGCGCTCCGAACAGTATGCGAATCCCTTCGGCCAGTACTCACTGCCCGCGGCCATCCTGAAGTTCCGCCAGGGCTTCGGCCGCCTCATCCGCGACCGCACCGACCGCGGGGTCGTGGCTGTGCTCGACCGCCGGATTTACTCCCGCCGCTACGGCGACGAGTTCGTCTCCGCGCTCCCTGCCTGCACGCGAATCAAGACGAGCTCCGATGTCGTGGCACTGCGCGCCGCCGAGTGGCTCGAACTGTGACGCTCGACCTCCCGCTGGAAGGTGCCCGCGCGCGAATCGAGGCCGAGGCCGAAGGGCGCGCCCGCATCATCCGCCTCCGCGATGGTGAGGCGACGGGCCATGTCAGCTACGAAGACCGCGGGGACGCCCTGTTCGTCCGGGAACTCTGCATCGACCCTCCGCACCGGGGATTCGGCCTGGGGTCAGAATCTGCCCGGCTCCTTCGTGCCGCCGCGGAAGGCGGGGGCTGGAGTACCCTTCGCGCGTGGGCCCCTGCGGATCTCGGCCTGGCAACCTACTTCTGGAGCCGCATGGGTCTGCGGCCACTCTTTGGCGCCAGGCCCGACGGTGGCATCTGGTTCGAGCGCGTGCTCCGGGACTGATGCCAGAAGTAAGCCGATTTTTCGGCATCGTCGTCTATGTGATTTCCGGCTCAGGGCCGCACGGCAGTGCGCACTTGCACAGGTTGGCTGACCCTACAGCTCCTGCGCGAGCAGCTCCACGATCGCGGGCAGCGCAACACCCGCGGGCGCCCGGACGATCACGTCCGCGAACTCGCTCAGTGCTGTCTCCTCCGGGTTCACCTCGATGAGCGGTGAACCGCGGCGCTTCGCCATTAGCGGGAAATCTGCCGCCGGATATACCACCGCCGACGTCCCGACCGAGAGGAAGAGGTCGCTCGCGCCCGCCTGCTTGTAGCTCTCCCGCAACGCATCGTCGGGAATCGGCTCGCCGAACATCACGATGTCGTTCTTCAGGATCCCACCACATTCGCAGCAAAGGGGCGGCAGACGGTCCAGCGAAACGGTCTCGAGCCGTTCGCGCGCACCGCAATTCATGCACCGCACCAGGTAGCGGTTACCGTGGATCTCAGTCAGCCGCCTGGAGCCCGCCCGCCGGTGCAGATTGTCGATGTTCTGCGTAATCGTGTGTGCCAGCCGGCCCATCTCCTCCAGCTGCGCCATGGCGATGTGCCCCGCATTCGGTTCCGACCGTTCGATTGCCACGCTGAACTCGCTTGCTCCGTGCGCAATCGCCTCCTCCCACCAGGCCTTCGGGTCCGATGCGAACAGCTCCCATCCGTCGATCGTCGGCTCCCCAAAGCGCGTCCAGATGCCGCCCGTACCGCGATAGGTGGGGATGCCGCTTTCCGCCGAGAGGCCAGCGCCTGAAAGCGCGACGGCGTGGTTGCTTCGCCGCAGCAGCTTGGCCGCGTCCTCAATAGCGTGCTGGACGGAAGTGTCGATAGTCGTCATAACCTTTCCCCTCCCCCACAGTGTACGGCAGGAAGGTGGAAGTCCACGTCCGCCTCGTATTGGCGAACTTGCCGCTCCTGCTCCACGTGGTCCCAACCCAACTCCGCCCCGGCGAGCGCGGCTACCTCTCTGTGGCAGCAAAGGCCGCGGCAACTCCCCCATGCGATACCCGTTCGACGGAGCAGCACATCTGACAGCGAAGTCACGAGTTCGTTCTTCACGACATACCCGATCTCGCCCCGGATCGCCCCCGTATGCGCGCAGATCTCGTCACGCCCGCCGGCGATGACCTGGCTCACGGCGTCGCCGTACATCCGCAGGTGCCGGCGCGTCCGCAAGTCGAGCCCGCTCGCACTCAGGGTCCATCGCCACTGCTCACGCCGTTCATCCTTCGACCTTGGCACGGGGACGCCATCTCCAACATGGTCGATCGCCTCGCGCGCCAGGGGCCGGAAGGTGCTCAATTTCCCGCCGATGACGCTGTACAGCCCCTCCGGTCCGCCCGTGGCGCTGTGGTCGACGATTTCGTGGCGCCGCGTGATCGCCGCCTCTGGGCCGCCGCGCACCCGCGGCAACGGGCGGAGCCCGGCGTACGCGTACCGCACCTCTTCGCGTGCCGGCTCCAACCCGGGGAGCAGCAGCCGCGCTTCTTCCAGCAGGTACTCGACATCCGCCTCCCGCGGCTGCACGAGGTTCGGGTCACCGTTGAAGCGGTCGTCGGTGGTCCCCACCAGCAACAGTTCGTCTTGCGGTACGGCGAAGAACACGCGCCCGTCGCTCTTCGCGGTCGAAAACACGGCATCACGCGGAAGCCGGTCGCCGACATCGAGGACGATGTGGCTCCCGCGGGTCACGCCGAGCAAGGGTGGTGGCGGCTCCCCGGTGAGCTGGTTGACCACGTCCACCCAGGGGCCCGCCGCATTGATGACTGTTCGCGCGCCAACAACGTGCGGTTCGCCGCGGTGCTCGAAACCAACCGCCGTCACGCGCGAACCGTTCGCGACGATGCGCGTCACCGCCGTGTGGTTCAGCACGGTTGCACCCCGGCTGCGCGCCTCGAGGGTCAACTCCAGCGCGAGCCGTTCCGGGGAGTGGATGCGCGCGTCGAAGAACGAGAAGGCGCCGGTGGTTTCAATCGGCAGGAATGGCGCTCGCGCCATCGCTTTGTTGCGCGAAAGCCGCCGATGCCGCGGCACACCGCGATAGAGGGAGAGGACGTCGTAGAGCGTCAGCCCGGCACGCAATTGCCACGCGGGACGACGCGTCCACGGCAGCAGCGGCAGAAGGAAGCGCTGCGGCGAAACGAGGTGTGGCCGCGTCTTCAGCAGCCACGCCCGCTCTCGCAGCGACTCGAAAACGAGCCGCATGTCGCCATGTTCCAGGTAGCGCAGCCCACCATGGATGAGCTTCGTCGAACGCCAGGTCGTCCCGAACCCGAAGTCGTCGGCTTCGAAGAGCGCAACCCGCAGCCCGCGCCGCGCCCCTTCGAGCGCGATCGCACAGCCGTTGATGCCGCCGCCAATGATCGCAACGTCGAGGGGCGGCCCCTCCACGAGGCGCGTTATCTGTTCGTCGATCATTCCTCTGCTGCCCAGCGCAGGGTGCGCGCGACCGCCCGCCGCCAGTTCGCGAGCTTCCCGCCCCGCTCGTCCTCCCCGATAACAGGTTCGAAGACCCGGTCGACGGCCCACAGGGCCTCGACCTCGTCCTGACCCGCCCACACTCCGGCTTCCAGGCCAGCCAGGTAGGCGGCACCCACGGCTGTGCTCTCCGTGTGCCGTGGCCGCACGACGGGGCAGCCCAAGTAGTCCGCCTGGAGCTGCATCAGCAGGTCGTTCCGTGCCGCACCACCGTCCGCCCGCAACTCGCGAATGGGCTCGCCCAGGTCGCTTGCCATCGCAAGGGCGAGTTCGGCGCTGGAGAGTGCGATCGCTTCGAGGGCCGCCCGGGCAACATGCCCGCGCTCAACGCCTCGGGTGATCCCCAGTACCGCGCCCCGGGCGTGCGGGTCCCAGTGGGGCGCGCCGAGGCCCGTGAACGCCGGCACGATCGTCACGCCCCCCGCGTCCGCCACGGAGCGCGCCAGTTCCTCTACGTCCGAACTCGCCTCGATCAGTCCGAGCCCATCGCGGAGCCACTGCACAAGCGAACCGGCCACGAACACCGACCCTTCGAGCACATACTCCAGCTGGCCCGGCGCACTGCCCGCGCCGAGGCTCGTGAGTAGCCGGTTCGCCGACCGGACAGACTTCCCGCCTCCGTGGGCCAGCAGGAAGCACCCGGTCCCGTACGTGTTCTTTGCTTGCCCTTCGGCGAAACATGCCTGGCCGAAGAGTGCCGCCTGCTGGTCGCCCGCGACCGCGAGAATCGGGACTTCCGCACCGAGCACCTCTTCGGCCGTCGTGCCGAACTCGCCCCGGGAAGGAAGCACCTCCGGCAGGCTGCCGCGGGGCACGTCGAGAAGCTCGATCAGGCCGTCATCCCAGGCGCCGCTGTCGATGTTGAACAGCAGGGTGCGGCTCGCGTTCGTGTAGTCGGTGACGTGCCGCTCGCCGCCAGTGAGCTTCCACACCAACCACGAGTCGACTGTGCCGAAGGCGAGGTTCCCCTCCGCCGCGAGGCGTCGTAGATCAGGCCGTTCGCGGAGGAGCCAGGTAACTTTCGTGCCGGTGAAGTACGGATCGAGAATCAGGCCGCTCGCGGCTTGCACCGCCGGTTCATGGCCGGCTTCCCGGAGCTCTTCACAGATTGGTGCCGTCCGGCGGTCCTGCCACACGATGGCTGGCGCTACTGGCTCGCCGGTGCGCCGGTCCCAGGCGACGAGCGTCTCCCTTTGGTTCGTGATGCCAATAGCCGCCAGTTCCCGCGCGCCTATGCCCGCCGCCCGGAGCGCTTTGCGGGCCGCATTCAGCGTCGACTGCCACAGGTCCGCGGGGTCGTGTTCGACGCGCCCGGGTTCCGGGTAGTGCTGCGCGAACTCCTCCTGTCCCCGGCCAACGACCTGTCCGCGTGCATCGACAACGAGCGCGCGGGAACTGGTCGTCCCCTGGTCCAGCGCCAGGATGTATGTGGCGGCCATTCGGCGAGTATAGGCAGCAGGGCTCATCGCGGCGACGAGTCGGCCTGTGCCTCCACACGGTCGAGCCGTTCGCGCAGCCGCGTGTTCTCGTCACGCAGCTTTTCCAGGTCCTGGCGAAGCTGCTTCACCTCCTCATCCGTTTGTGCGCCCTTGCGAAGTTCCAGTACCGCCGACCGCGCTGTTCGGACCGCACGCCCATCGAGTTCGGCCTCCGCCATCCGCTCGAGCGCGGGGATTTGCGTCGCATCCTTCAACGTCTTGAGCGCATTCGCGGCCGCCACGCGCACACGGAAGTCGGGGTCTCGTGTAAACGCCGCGATCTGCTCGCCAAGTTGCCGCTTCCGCTCGGGGAAGAACTCGCCGAGCTTCGCGAGCGCCGACACGGCCGGACCCCGTGCCTGGAATGGCTCGCCGTACCGGGCTGCCCGCGTGAGTGCCTCGAACCCATGCTCGTCGCGCAGCTCGACCAGGCCGTCGATGCAGCCCACGCGCACCACTTCGCGGAACGACCGGCGGTCGAAATTCACCAGGATCGCGTCGAACGATCCCGGCAGCCGCAGCTTACCGATGCTGCGGTTCGCCTCCGCCTCCACGAACCACGATGCGTCCCGCCGTGAAAGCGGTACGAGCGAAGTCAACACCGACTCGTCGCCGCGGAACTCGCCCAGCGCCGCGACGACTGCCCGCCGGGCTTTCGGGTGGCGCACCTGGAGCGCGCTCACCAGCGCATCACGGGCGCTGCTCCCCCGGATTTCGCCCAGTGCCTTCGCAGCTGCTGCCTGTACGCCCCAGAAGCGGTCGCGCAGCACGGCTTCCGCCAGCACCTCGGTGGCTTCCCGGCCGCCCTTCTTGCCAAGTGCCTTCGCTGCCGTGGCCCTCCCCCAGACGTCGTCGTCATCGCCCAACTGGAGCCGCAGCTCTGCGGTGGACTTGTCGAACTCGAGTTCTTTCAGCACCCGGTTGTACGGATCGAAGCGGCAGAGATCCGGCTTCGCCGCGAGCGGAAAGACGAACGTGTGCTCCGCCTCCGCGACCTCGACCCGGAAGGCCTGGGGGCGCCCCCGGCCCGTGCGAAAGTCGATGGTCACCGGTACACGGTAGAGCGGCACGCCGTCCTTGGTGTCCTGGGTCTGCTTCACGCGGACGGTCGCGAGTTTCGCATCGTCGTCCCAGCTCCAGCTCACCTTCAATTCCGGGTGGCCGGGCCGGAACACCCACTGGTCGAAAAACCACTCCAGGTTCCGGCCGGTCTCGCTTGCGATCGCATCAATCAGGTCCTGCGTCACCACGTTCCGGTCGAGGTTCTCGCTGCAGTAACGTCGGACCGACCGGAAAAAGGCGTCGTCGCCCAGCACGCCCCGCAGCGTGTGAAGCACCATCGCGCCCTTCTCGTACAAGTGCCGGTCGAAGATGTCGATGGGGTCGCGAAAGACGTTCGTGACGATGGGACGGCGATATTGCTCGTCCACATAGTCGTTCATCGTGTCGATGATGTACTGGCGCGTTTCATCAGCGCCGTACTGCTCCTCGTACCAGAGGACCTCCGAATACGTCGCGAAGCTTTCGTTCAGCCAGCCATGCGACCAGTCCCGGCAGGTCAGCAGGTCGCCAAACCACTGGTGCGCCAGTTCGTGCGAAATCAGGGGGTCGCTCGTGTAGTCCTTCCCCGCTTTGCGGTCGACCAGGATGTTCTCCGTCATCGTGGTCGCGCTCGTGTTCTCCATGCCCCCGAAGACGAAATCACGGACCACAACCTGGCTGTACTTTGCCCACGGGTACGCGACGCCTGTTACCCGCTCGAACATCTCGATCATCGCGGGCGTGTTCTTAAACGTCCGTTCGCCATCTTCCACATCCTTCGCCTCGACGAAGTAGTCGATGGTGAGCCCCTCCCGGCTGGCGTCGATGCGCGTGAACTCGCCCGCGGCGACCGTCATCAGGTAGGTCGAATGCGGCCGCTCCTGCTTCCAGTGAAACGTCTTCGTGCCGTCTTCGTTGTCGCGCTCCTCCACCAACGTCCCGTTGGAAAGTGCGAACCAGCTTCCCGGCACGCGCACCCGCACCTCGCTCGTCTGCTTCTGGCTCGGATGGTCGTAGCAAGGAAACCAGTACCGCGAGTCCTCGTCCTGGCTCTGTGACCACACCTGGACGGGCTTCTCGGGGTACTCCTGGTCGGGCCCCACGAAATACAGCCCGAGTCGCGGCGTGGCAGAGTAATCGACCGCGATCTCGAGCTCGGTCCCGCGACCCTGTTCGCTGCGAAGGTCAACGCACAGCTCACGGCCATCGTGCGTGAACTTCGCCGGTTCGCCATTCAGCCGCACTGCCTCGATGGTCATCTCAACCGCGTCAAACGGCACGCTACCCAGGCCGTCGTTCAACGGGCACACGGTATGGGTCGCTGTCCCCGACACCCGCTTGCCCTCGATATCGAGCGAAAGGTCGAGCGCGATATGCCGCACATCGACGACGCGATCGCGCGGCCACACGGGCCGGTCCCCCGGGAGCGCATGCTGCGGAACCTGCTCGTCACCCCGCCAGCAACTCGAACAACCACT
>JALOAP010000060.1 GCA_023228745.1 Dehalococcoidia bacterium
GGTGGCCTTCCGGCCGACGGTGCCTTCGGCGATAGTGCGGCCATAGGCGGGCACTGGTTCGATGCGCCGGCCGTTGGGGTGGCCGTTCAGCACCTCCTCCTTCCGCTTCATCGCCTTCTCGATGTACGGCGCCAGCTCCTCCCTCTTCCGCTCCTGGCGTGCCGCTTCGTCCGCGTGGAATTCCGGCATTACGTCGCTGGCGAAGAGGTCGAGCGACTCCATGATGTGCTCGTGCCGGTTCTTGCCGCCCTGCTGGATGAAGACCACCTGGTCGACACCGCAATCGGCGAACTGGCGCAGGTGCGCCCGCACCTGGTCCGGGCGGCCAATGCCCCCGCGCGCGCTGTTGTTCAACAGATCGGGTGACTGGCCGGGTGAACGCAGGAAGGCGTCCCAGATGTTGGTCTCGCCGGGGATGTGCTCGCCGAAGGCGTAGTAATGCCCGAGCGCGAAGCCGAAGAAATCGAACCCCTGTGCGCCGCGCCGGACCGCTTCCGCCTCGTCTTTGTGGAGCGAAAAGCTCGTGACCATGGCGATGTTCGGGTTCACGGCCTTGCCAATTGGCACACACTCGTTCTTGAAGGTTTCGTAGTAATCCTCCACCCAGTGCTTCGCCTCCTCCGGGTTCACGAAGGCGAAGGTGAGCGCGCCGATACCGAGCTGCGCCGCAAGGTGGATGGTGTCGCGGTTCGAACAGGCGACCCAGAGCGGCGGGTGCGGCTTCTGGACGGGCTTCGGCACCACGTTCCGCGCCGGCATGGAGAAGAACTCGCCCTCGAAGCCCGGGTAGGGCGCCTCCGCCATCATCCGGCAGACCTGCTCGACTGTTTCGCGCCACATCGCACGCTTCTGCGCAGGGTCGATTTCGAACCCTTCAAGCTCGATGCGGGCGGACGACTCGCCGGTGCCGAACTCGACACGCCCGTTGGAAACAAGGTCGAGCGTGGCAACTTCCTCGGCGATACGGGCCGGGTGATTGTAGTTCGGCGGCATGAGCTTGATGCCGTGGCCGAGGCGGATGTTCTTGGTGCGTTGGCTCGCAGCCGCGAGGAAGACCTCCGGCGCGGAGGAGTGGCTGTACTCCTCGAGGAAGTGGTGCTCCACCTCCCAGGCGTAATCGATGCCCAGCCGGTCGGCATGTTCCACCTGGTCGAGGGCTTCGTGGTAGAGCTTCTGCTCGGCGCCTTCCTCCCAGGGGCGAGGGAGTTGGTGCTCGTAGAAAATCCCGAACTTCATTCGACTTTCCTCCGTCGGCGCGCAATGTAGCAGAAACGCCTGGGCGCGCGAAGCAGCGCCGAGGACAAAGGCGTCCGGCTTTTCGCACCTGTCTCACCGTGAAGAGCGAACTCCGTTGCGCATGACCTCTCCAGGAGGCGTAGAGTGCGGATAAATCCACATCTCTCTATGAGATGAAAGAGGGGCACGCAATGGGATGGCTGCGTCGAATCCTGGGCCGAGAGAAGCAGAGCCACGATCAATGGCTGGCCGACCACCCCGACAAGAACGCGGCGAAGTACGTACCAGCCTCGATCACGCCAGACGAGGAGCAGCGTATGCGCGAAACGATGGAGCGTGAGTTGGACGAGGCGCGGGCGGCACGCGAGAAGTAGGCGCATTGCCCGAAGTGATGAACGCCATCGGGTAGTGACTCCTGGAGTGGGAGTGCCTACCGTGCCGAGGTGGACACGAAACATGGAGCTTTCGAGCACGCCGCGAGCTGCGAACACCTTCTAACCGAGCGGCAGCGCGAAGTCCTGCGGCTCATCGCGCGGGGCTGCACAAACGGTGAGATCGGCGAGCAGCTTGGCATCACCCTCGATGGCGCGAAATGGAACGTCAGCGAGATCCTGACGAAGCTCGGGCTGGCGAGCCGCGAAGAAGCGACCGCCTTCTGGCGCTGGTACCAGCGTCCCGCCGCGCGGCTTAGCCGTACTGTACGCGGGTTGGCGCCGGTCAGCGTCGCGAAGTGGACGGCAGCCGTCGGTGTAGCAGTAGCAGCCGTCGCGGGCATGGTCTTCTTCCTTTGGCCGTCTGCTTCACCCACGGAGCCGGAGGCGCTGGGACCTGACACTCCGTTCGTACTTGAGGCGACAGTGCAGGTGGAGAGCGATGGCGAGGTCCAGGACTCGTCGCTTTCGATGACGCTGTTGGACCGGACACGGTGGAGACTGTCGGTGGTGACCGACAGCGGGAGCATGCTCCAGGTGGCTGACGGCAAGAATATGTGGAGCTACTCGCCAGAAGACCGGACGTACTTTCAACAGGAGCTACCTCCCCCCTCCCCGGTATGGCCAACGGTGTTCGTCGGATTGGGCATTGTCATCGGCCCGCTCCAGATCGCCGATCTCTCGGAAGTCCCGGCACTCTTGGAGCGGCTCGCGGAGAGGGATGGTGCCTCCGGAACAGTCGGGGAGAATGGCACCGGGGTCATCCTCGACCGTGCATGCACCCGCTTTACCTATAGCCCGATCTGGCACCAACAGACGGGGGCAGCGGGCGCGGGTAGCGCGCCTGCGGTTGTCGAAAGCTACGGTGGCCACGCCACCATCTGCGTCGACCCGGTAACCCTCATATCCCTGAGCTACACAGCCGACGAGGAGCGCCCGGATGGGCAGGTAATCCGCGCAGAATTGACATCGCTCGAGTTCAGGCGGATGCCAGACAGCACCTTCCAGTTCGAACCACCACCGGGCGCGACCAACGGCAGTGCCAGCGCCGGTCGCAACGTTGATTTCGCCACAGCCACGGCCGTCGTGCCCTCGCCGTGAACGCAGGCGAATGCCCTGGGGGCCCGGTTGCGGGCCTCGCGCGCGGCTGACAGAATCCGGCGGCAAACACTTCGATAGCTACCGGGAGAATCAACATGGGTTTCAAGGTCGAAACGGGCCTCTATGCCGCCCGCCTCGAAGAAGCGGGCGCCGCCGCGAAGCGCGCCGAAGAACTCGGCTACGACGGCATCAATACGGCCGAGACAGCGCACGATAGTTTCCTTCCGCTCGTGCTCGCCGCCGAACATACCGAGCGCATCGGCATCGGCACGTCCGTGGCCATCGCCTTCCCGCGCAGCCCGATGGTCACCGCGATGATGGCGTGGGACCTGCAGCGCTACTCAAAGGGACGCCTCACGCTTGGGCTGGGCACGCAGGTGAAGGGCCACAATCAACGGCGGTTCAGCGTGCCCTGGTCCCCGCCTGCACCGCGCATCCGCGAGTACGTGCAGTCGCTCAAGGCCATATGGAACACCTTCCAGACGGGCGAAAAGCTCGATTATGTCGGCGAGCATTACACGTTCACGCTGATGACGCCGAACTTCAATCCCGGGCCGATCGACCACCCGCACATCCCGGTGCACATCGCCGCGGTCAACGAGCGCAACGCGTTCGTAGCGGGCGAAGTCTGTGACGGGATGAAGCTGCATGGCTTCAACACGATGAAGTACACGAAGGATGTCCTTCTGCCGCAAGTGATGAAGGGCCTCGAGAAGAGCGGCCGCTCACGCGACCAGTTCGAAATCTGCGGCGGGGGCTTCCTCGCCACGGGCAAGAGCTGGAGCGATGCCGAACAGAACGCCCAGGAGATCAAGCGGCAGCTCTCCTTCTACGGATCCACGCGAACGTACCAGTCCGTCTTCGACCATCACGGCTGGGGTGACACCACGACGCGGCTTCACGAGATGAGTCTGCAGGGGAAGTGGGCCGAGATGCCCGCCGTCATTCCAGATGAGATGCTCAGCGAGTTCGCCGTCATCGCCCCCTACGACAAAGTTGCCGAGGCGATTACGGAGCGCTACGGGGGCGTCTGCGACCGGGTCGGCTTCAGCGCGACCATCAGCTCGCCGGAAGACGAAGAGGCTGTACGTTCGATCATCGCCCAGCTCCAGGCGGCGTAGGAAGTGGCGCCCCCGCCTGCAAATATTGCGTGCGGGGGCGTATAGTGCGGGCCCGTGCCGAAACATCAAGACCCCGACACCCTCGATGAGGCCGTCGCCTCACTCTTCCGGGCCAGCGCACTGCTGGACCCCCTTCGTCTGCTCCTGTGGGACCGTGATGGCCTGACCGTCACGCAGCTTCGCCTGCTGGGACACCTCCTCGAGACGGAGGGCATCAGTAACGCCGAGCTCGCCGACCGGCTGTATGTCACCCGGCCGTCGGTCTCGGCGCTGCTGGAGCGGCTGGAGCGTGGCGGC
This sequence comes from Dehalococcoidia bacterium, assembly GCA_023228745.1. GTDB lineage: Bacteria > Chloroflexota > Dehalococcoidia > Tepidiformales > Tepidiformaceae > JALOAP01. The sequence goes on from JALOAP010000060.1 coordinate 4,187, forward strand.
TTCATTCGCCGCGAAGTCTCACCGAACGACCGGCGCGGCATCTGCATTTGGCTTGAGCCGCGCGGCCGCGAAGCGATCACCAGCGTGCAAGAGGACGCCCGGACGTACGCTGCTGGCCTTATGGAGGACCTCACGGAGGACGACCTGCAGGCCATCACAAAGGCACTGGACATGCTGGTGGCCGCGGGCTCGGCTCGCCGGGCCCGCGACCTCCACGCTGGCGAAGCGCCCGACTAGGCGCCTACGCCCTCGGCCAGTGGATAGGCCACTTTGCGTGGCCGCTCCGTCCGCCCGAAGAGGAAGACGATGAGTGCTGCGCCGCGGACAACCGCGGAGACGACGAACGCCGTGCGGTAGCCGAACGCGTCGACCAGGGCACCGCCGGCAAAGGGCGCGAGGAACATCCCGGCGAAGAGCGAGAGGTGAAAGACCGCGACGTACTCCTCGCGGTTCTCCTCCGGCATGATTTCGAGCTGCTGCTGGAAGTTGGCCAACCCGAACGCCGACCAGATGAAGCCGCCAAGTACGTTCGGGATGATCGCCATCCAGGGCGTCATCACACCGAGCCAGAGGAGCGGCACCAACGGCATCGTGACCAGCGTCGCACGGCTGAGCCAGAGCGAACCCCGCCGCGAGAGCAGGTCGCCGCAGACGAGCTGGCCGACCACGCCGGTGAGTGACGCGACCATCGCCACCACGCCAATCATGAAATTCGACCCGCCGAGATTTTCGACAAGGTGAATGTTGAAGAACGGCCCCGCCATCTGTGCCCCGAAGTGCAGGAACACGGTGCCGAGCACGAAGTTCCGGAACGTCGCGTCGCGCGCGATGAGCGACGGCCGCAGCGGCTTCCGCTCCTGGGCCTCGGCCGCCTTGCGTGGCGGCTCAGGGATGCGCGCGTAGGCGAGCGTGGCGCACATGCCAAAGATGAACGAGACGAGCAGGGCGACCACATACCCACCCGGGAAGCCGGCGTAGTCGAGCACGAGGCCACCGAGCGGGGTGATGGCGAGGGTCGCGCCCTGGATGGCGAAGTTGCGCGAGGCGAAATACTTCGCCCGGAACGCGGGCGGGATGATGTCGGCGGCCAGCGCGGTCCACGCCGGCACGGTGAAGTTCTGGATGAACGAGCGGAACGCGAAGAGCACGATGACCGAATAGAGCGCAGCGTTGCCATTCATGAAGGCGACGGCGAAGGCAGCACCGAGCAACGTGAGGCGCCCGAGCACGCCGGAGTAGAAGACGACAAGCCAGCGGAGGCTCGCCGCACGACGCGCGGCGAACGCCCCCGGGTAGAGCGCGAGCGCGCCACCGAGGCTCTGGCTGGCGGCCAGCAGACCGATCTCTTTCGCGCTGGCGCCAAGGGCATGCGCGAGGAGCGGCAGGTAGGCGAGGATGAACGCATCCTGGGCGGCGGCGAACAGGCCGTCGGTCCAGAAGGCGCGAAGGGCGGTGGGAACTTCCCGGTCGGAGATGCGGGCGCCGGTATGGTCGCCACGTGGCTGCAGGGCGAGGCCGGCTGTTGCCACTCCGGCCATCGAGCGTGCAATCGATTTCAGCGGGGAATACCTCCAGCGCATGAACAGCGCGGTTTGGGGCGCAAGTTCGGAAGGGTATGACAGCACGCCGTACAGTCATCTCAGATCCGTAACGAAATGGTGAACCTCGCGCCCGTCCGTCGCGTGCTTCAACCCCGCGCAGTCGGCATCCCGCACCCGTAGCGGTTGCGCTCCTGCCCGCAGGCCGGTGGGAACCGGGTTCCCCCCCTGCTCCGGGGGCACGAAGGGCCGAACCTAAAGACATGAACGTCCGGCTCTCGCTCGCGGCCGTCGCGACCCTCTGCGTCCTCCTTGCCGTCGCCCCGGCCCCCTCCCGCGCAGCGCCGGAGGTCGAGTACCACATGGCCTCGGAGTCGTACTACCGGCTCGATGTAGCGGCGGGGCGGATGTCCGTCCGGGTCGAGGCTGAGTTGAAGGCGGTACAGGAGACCGCTCAGATCCTGCTTTGGGGCATGCCCAACGCGGCGAATGTGACAGTCACGCAGGACGGCACGGCGCTCGCCACGGAGTCGTTCACTGAACTCGCGGTCGTTGGCGGCCCGACGGCCATCGTCGCGACGCTTGCAAAACCGCTGAAGCCGAACCTGAAGACCCGCCTCACGCTCGCCTACGATGTTGGCCCACAGTCCTCGGAGTTGGTGACCATCGAACCGGGCTACATCGAGGCCCTCTTCGTGAGCCAGGGGCCTGGCTCGTTCGTGTTCATCGATATCCCGGCCACAGGCGATAACTACTTCGAACCGGGCTGCCTGCTCGCGGCGGACCAGCCCGGCGACGTGCGCGACGCGGGGCTCGAACGCTGGGTGTGTGGCGACGCGGCGGCCATCGCCTTCAACATGGAGGATGCGGCCGTCCAGGAGCGCTGCGCGCGGCTCGACGACCGCTGCCGCCAGCGCGCCACGGATGGGCCGTTCTCAGCCTTCGCGCAGTCGATTACCGACGAGGCGAAGCGCGGTGTGCTGGCGATCGATGTACCGCTGGAGCGCGGCCCGGTGCGGCTGATGCTCAAGTACTTCAGGAGCGACCAGGCATGGGCAGAGCGACAGTTCGCCATGGCTCAGCGCGCGCTTCCACTGCTCGAAACGCTTTTCGGGTTCCCTTACCCGCACGATGTCGCCGACCTTCGCCAGAGCCACTTCATCGAATTCAACGGGGCAGCGGGCCTGGCGTTCGTGACGAAGGGCGAGATGCTGATCACGAACAGCGGTGACTCCGGCTTCGATGACGAGGTCACGGTACACGAGTTGGCGCATCAGTGGGCCGGGCCCAAGACCCTGGCGAGTTCCTGGCAATGGGAGGGGTTGGCGGAGTACGCGGTCCGCCGGCTGGCGCCAACGCTCGGGATCGCGCCACGTGATTGGCGTTGGGCCGCAACCGGGTTCAACGACCCACTTGCGACCTGGTGGAACGGCTCAGCAGTCACGGATAGCGCGTATTGGTACGGAAAGTCGGCCGCCTTCTGGGACGCCTATGCCGCGGCCATCGGAGGCCCAGATGCGATGACCCGGGTGCTCTCGGCCGTGGACGACCACGCCACGCGGCGCGATGGCGGCTGGTTCATGGACACCGGTGAGCGCGTCAGCGGCCAGCACCTCGACGAACTCTTCCTGACCTGGGTCTGGAACCGCACGACCAGTGAGCCCCTGCTCGCTGAGCGCCGCGCCGCGCACGACCTTGTCCGGGGGCTCACGGACCGGGCGAGCGAGCTCGGCCTGGCGGGCGTGCCTTCGGATATCCAGGCGAACCTTGACGCATGGCAGTTCCGCCCCATCGCGGCGCAGGTGACCGCGGCCGGTAGTGTGCTGGACGAATATGCCGCAGTCATCGCAAAGGCAGCGGCAGCGGGCTTGCCGCAAAGCGACGGCGTGGCCAACGCATGGGGGACCGTCAGCACGGCCACCACGCGCACGCTCATCGGCGACCAGCGCCAGGCCATCGATGCTATCGTGGGCGCCTCCCACGACCTCGCGAACGAGCCTGAAGGTTCGGCCGCCCTGGCCGAGCTCGCCGAGGCGCGCGAGCGGTACGCCGATGGGGACTTCGCCCAGGCCGATCGGCTGGCAGCTGGCGCGAAGACGACCGCCTATAACGAAGTAGCCTCCGGGCGGATGATCGCCATTGCGAAGCAGAAGCAGGCGGAGTTCCGCCCATCGTTCCTCAGTCGCATCGGACTTTTCTTCGCCGACCCGGATGGCGATTTGGCTGCAGCCGAATCAGCGCTCGCCGAGGGTGACCATGCAGCAGCGCTGCGGCTGAGCCGCAGTGCCTACGACGACTGGAGCGGGGCCAAGCGCCGCGGGCTGATGCGGCTTGCGATGCTCATGGGCGGGATGTGTCTGGTCACGGTGGGCACCTGGTACGTACTACGCCGGCTGGACCCCGACCAGGCGGTGAACCGCCCGCTGGGCACCGGACACGTCATCGAAGAGCGGCGCAGCAGCTGGGCCGACTGGGACAACAGCAAGTCCTAGTCAGACCCCGGCGGCCTTCAGGCCGAGCCGTACACCCACCAGGATGAGCGCGCCCGCAAGGACACGCATGATGGTGATTGCAGGGAGCCGGCGCGCGAGAAATGCACCGAGCTGCGCCCCCGGCACGGCGCCCACCGCGAGCAGCACGGCCTGCTCGAGGGGCTCGTCCCAGCCAAGCGTGCCCGTCCAGAAGTGCACGGCGGTCCCCTGTGCCGACATGAACGAAAGCACGAACTGCGAGGTGGCCGTCGCAATGTGCACCGGGAAATGGAGCACCGTCACCATCACCGGGACGTGGATCACGCCGCCGCCGATCCCGAGCAGGCTGCTGAGAAAACCCACACCGAGGCTGATCGCCAACCCCTTCCAGAGCTGGTAGGAGTAGACGAAGCGGGGGCCGGAGATATCGCCGATGCTGCGCGACACCACGCCCCAGCCCGTCACGGGCCTCTGGATGGCCTGGACACCACTTCGCAGCGCGAGGTAGAGCCCGATGGAGACCAGGGTGACGCCGAAGATGGCGTCGAACGTCCGGCGCGGGATGTAGGCAACGACCAGTGCCCCGGCGACCGCCCCGGGCAGCGTGGCCAATCCAAACCAAAGGCCGCTCCAGTAGTCGATTCGCCGCTGCCGTGCGTAGGCGAACGAACCCGAGATCGCGTTGAGCGTGACGACGAACAGCGACATCGCGGTGATGACCTTCGGGTCCCGCTCCGGGTAGATGAGCAGGAGCACGGGGACGAGCACGAACCCGCCGCCGGCGCCGACGATGGTGCCGAAGGTGCCAACGGCCAGGCCGAGTCCAATCAACCAGAGGTCAGCAAGTTCCAGAGATGCCTGCCGGGGTACGGTCGAGCGAATCTAGACCGGGATGTCCGGGTTGTCGCCAAATTCGATTCTACGCCGAAGGATCGACCGGCCCCGCAGCCGATCCCAGGCGCCGCCAAGCCGGTCGAGCAGGTGCGCGAGGCGCCGTTCGACCGTCCCGAAGACCCAGGATCGCGTGGTGCCAGTGCCGCGGTAGCGCGAGTACCGCTGCTGCAGCCGCTTCTTCGGTCGCATTCGCGAGAGCCGGGTGAGTTCGCGCATGATGCTGCGGCGCAGGAGCAGCGCGGCCTCCGTATGGTCCGTATGCGCGCCTTCGCCCGGTTCGGGGACGGAGGCGTCGACGATACCCAGCTTGAGGCAGTCGTGCGAGGTGATACGAAGCCGCTCGGCAACCTCCGCCGCGTGCTCCGTGCCGCTGCCAAACAGCAGCTTGGCGGCCTCCTCCGGCCGAATCACTTCATAGACGGCGTTGTCGAGCATCAGGACGCGGTCTGCGACGGCGAGGGCGACGGCCGCCTCGGAGTTGCCCTCGCCGGTGATGACCGCGATGGTCGGCACCGTCAGTTCGAGCATCGCCGCCGTACACTCCGCGATGGCCGGTCCCTGGCCCTCTTGTTCGCTATCGAAACCGGGGTGGGCCCCCGCGGTGTCGATGAGCGTGATCACCGGCAGGTGGAACTTCTCTGCGAGGCGCAGGGCGCGCACCGCCTTCCGGAAACCGCCTGCGCGGACCCAACCATCGCCCTTGGCCGCATCGTGCGGGCGGTTCTGGCCGATGATCACGACGGCCTCGCCCGCGAGCGACGCGAAGCCCGCCACCACCGCCGGATCGTCGCTCCCCGTGCGATCCCCGTGGATGGGCGTGAACGACGTCGTCATACGGCCGATGAAGTCAACGGCCGTTGGGCGTGCGTGGTGTCGCGAGAGTTCGAGCTGCTGCAGGGCGCCCCGCTGCGTGTGCTGGAGGCGCGTCTCGTGGCGCTCGCGCGGAGCGCTGAGCTGGTAGTCGCTCATGAGGATGTCGAGCAGCAGCGCGACCTGGTCACGAAGCTGTTGCCGCGCTACCACGGCATCGACGAGGCCCCGCTCAAGGTGCGACTCAGACGTGTGTGCGTTCGCCGGGAGGTGACCGCCTTCCTGCTCCTGCACGACGCGTAGTGCCGCGTAGCCAATAAGCGCATTCGGCTCGGCGATGATGAAGTCGGCGAGGTTCACGAAGCCGGTGTAGGCGGACCCGGTCGTCGGGTCGGTCAAGACGCCGATGTGCGGCAGGCCGGCCTTACTGTGCTTCTGGGCGGCCGCAATGACGCGGGGCATCTGCATGAGCGCCAGGAGGCCCTCCTGCATACGCGTACCGGAGGTGGAACAGACGGTGATAACCGCCGTGCGCCGCGCCTCAGCCTTTTCGAATGCCCGAGCGAGCCGTTCGCCTGCCACCACGCCGATGGAGCCGCCGAGGAACGCGAAATCGAGCACCGCCACGACCACTTCGCGCCCGAAGAGCGTCCCGGTACCGGTTAGCGCCGCCTCCGCAAGGCCCGTGCGCCGCTGCGCCTGGATGACGCGCGACCTGTAGGACTGCTTGCCGGAGAACGAAATTGGATCGATGGCGGTGACGCCGCGGTCTGACTCGCGGAACGTCCCGGGATCGAGCAGCGTGGCGATGCGCTCCATGGCGGTGAGGTGGAAGTGGAACCCGCAGGAGTGGCAGACCCGGTAGCGGTCGTACGATTTCGAGCCTTCGAGATCTGCACCACAGGAAAGACACTGCTCCCGGGCCGGTTCCACCGGCTCGATGCCGTCTTCCTGGTCGCTGCGTCGGAGTAGCTCGCGGATTGTCCTCATCGTCGTCGGCTCAGTGTATCAAAAGGGATCGTCAGCGGCCGCGACGCGATCGAGGACGCGGCGCGACTCGCCCTCCTCGCGTGGCCCGACGATCCCTTCTTCTTCCAGAATTTCAATGAGCTTGGCCGCCTTCAGGTAGCCGATGCGCAGGCGCCGCTGGAACAACGAGGGTGACACGCGGCTGTGCTGCCGAGCGAGCGTGCGCCCGCGCGCGAGCACCGGGTC
>JALOAP010000061.1 GCA_023228745.1 Dehalococcoidia bacterium
ACGCCCGCACAGTAGCCCGTCTCCCGCATCGATTCGATGTCGTAGTTGGTGCGCTCTTCGAGCCGCGCCGCCTCCAGGATCTTGCCCTGGTCGCGCAGGAACTCGAGCTGGTCCGCGAGTTCCGCCTCGATGCGCCGGATCGCCTCTTCCATCCGGTCCTTGGTGGTCACGAAGTGCTTCGCAGGGAAGATGTCGATCGCATCCCGCTCGGCCACGATCTCGCCGGTCAGCGGGTCGAGTTCGACGATGCGCTCCACTTCGTCGCCCCAGAAGTCGATGCGCACGGCGAGCTCTTCGTAGCTCGGGAGGATCGTCAGCGAGTCGCCCCGCAGCCGGAACTTGCCGCGAACGACGTTCATGTCGTTCCGCTCGTACTGCATGCTCACCATGCGACGGATGGCGTCGCCCCGTTCGAAGCGCTCCCCCTTCTTGAAGGAGAGGACAAACTCCTGGTACTGCTCCGGCTCGCCGAGGCCGTAGATACAGCTCACACTCGCGACGATGATGACGTCGCGCCGCGTGAACAGTGCCCGCGTGGCAGCATGCCGCAGCTTGTCGATCTCGTCGTTGATGTCCGCGTCCTTCGCGATATAGGTGTCGGTCCGCGGGATGTACGCCTCGGGCTGGTAGTAGTCGTAGTAGGAGACGAAGTACTCAACCGCGTTGTTCGGAAAGAACTCCTTGAGCTCGGAAGCGAGCTGCGCGGCCAGCGTCTTGTTGTGCGCCAGCACCAGCGTGGGACGGCCAGTCTGGGCGACCACATTCGCTACGGTGAACGTCTTCCCGGAGCCGGTGACCCCAAGAAGCGTCTGGTAGCGGTCTCCCCGGTTCACACCGTCGACGAGCTGTTCGATCGCCTGCGGCTGGTCGCCGGTTGGCTGGAAATCTGCCTGCAGATCGAAGCCCGAAGGGGCGCCAGCCGGTGCGAGCGTAGCCATGCGATCGAGTGTAGCAGCCGGCGAAATGCAAGAACATACGTTCTTGGGACGCAGCTCATCGCTGGTCGGCCCGGGCCTAAAAGCTGCCCGCCGAAACAACGCATGTCGCTTGTAATGCATCTGACATTCCCTTTCCGCCCCTTTTCCGGCCGGGCCTGCTATTGTGAGTGCGCCGAATCTCGGCGCCCTGCCGAGAACGGGGGACCCATCTTTGGGGCGTGTTGCGCATTCGCGCATAGGCGACCTTCCGACGCCAAGCCCGTCAGCTAACCCCGTAGGCGTTCGGGGGGCGATTGCAAACCTGCTCTTGCCTCCACATTCGTGCTACGGCACAACGCCTTGCCGCGTCGTGCCCGAACGAGACTGGGAGGTCCTCATGAACATCGCACTCACAGCAGGCGAGCGTTCCGGACAATCAACTGTCTGCCGCTTCTCGGAGCCATCGCTCGAAGCGGTGGAGGCGTCCGTCGCCCGGCTGCGAAGCTGGGCCGTCGTGCGCGAAGTCCAGCTCGCCGGATCGCCATTCGTCCGCCTCAATGGCGCCGAGCGGATGGTGATCCATCTCCCCATCGTGGGTTGCGCCGACCCCCGCCCGGAGACCGGTGTCATCCCGGGCCGGCTCCAACCCGGCAAGACCGCAGCCGTCGAGCACGTCTCGTTCGCGCGCGCGGTCGAACTTGCGCCAACGCTCGCGGACCAACTGGACCGCGCTTGTGGCCTCTCCGGGCCTGTCGAATTCCATGCCGTGGGTGGCAGCTTTGAAGACGGCACGCTGGTATTTCCGGTCATGGATGCACCAGCGTCCGCCGTGCGGCAGGAGTTCGCCGAAGTCCTCTGAGCAATGCCGGTCCGCTATCCCGGGCGCTCATTCTTTCAACCCTGGGAGAGCAGACTGCCTGAGCGCGGAACAAATGACGACGGTGACACGTCTTCCTTCTCAGCGAACTCTGAAGCTCGGGATGCAACGGCCCTCACCTCGCCGGGCCGTCCCTCACTCAAAAGGAGGCACAGGAGTATGCAACTGACTCCGAGCGCCACGCTTCCGTCGGCGCCCTTCCACTTCACTCCCGATCCGATTGCCAATGCTGGCCAACTTCTCCGGCGGGCGGCGCGTCTGCCATTCGAAGCGAAGCGCCCGCGCGCATGGGCTCGCCAGTTCACCCATCTCGCGACCGATGCGCGCACGGCGCTGGTCGCGCACATCCTTCGTGCGGAGCGGGCAGACTCCGCGTTCAACCAGCTCAGCAGCGAGCGCCCTGAGTTCCGGCACCTCATCGACCGCCAGACAAGTGAACACAAGGAGCTGCTGCTACAGATCTTCCGGCTCGTCGAGGACGCCCAGGTCCTGCGCGACCCGGGCATCTGGGACATGGTCGAGTTCAGCGAAAAGGCGAAGTTGCTGGAGTTGGCGCTCGAACGCCACCACTCGCGCATGGTCGATATCGCCTACGAGGCGGCCTGCCGGGAGATTGGCGGCGAAGCAGGCTGATCTCCAGCTCCGATCACGCAGGCGAAAGGGGCAGGCTTCGTGGCCTGCCCCTTTTCCGTGTCGTCCCGTTAGCTCGCGAGGCTGCCGACGGTGATGCTCTCCCGGCGAGCACGGGCGACTTCTCCGGGAAGGATCTCGATCACCCGGTCGACCTCCGCCTCGGTCGTCTCTTCGCCCAGGCTGAAGCGCACACTGCCGACGGCCCGCCGGATCGGGACACCCATCGCCATGAGCACATGGGACGGCTCCCACGTGGAGTTCGAACATGCGCTACCTGAACTGCAGGCAATACCGGCCCGGTCGAGGGCCGAAACGAGTACGTCGCTCTCCACGCCATCGAACGACACATTCAGGTTGTTCGGCAGGCAGTTCTCCTGGCAGCCGTTCACCTGTGTTCTTGGCAGCGTCGCAACGATGCCAGCACGGAGCCGCTCGCGCAGTGCCCGGACCCGCCGTGCGCGCACTGCGACGCCGGCCTGGCTCAGCTCGAGCGCGACCGCCGTACCGGCGATGCCCGCAACATTCTCTGTGCCAGCGCGCTTCTGCATCTCCTGGCCACCGCCATGCAGCAACTGCCGGAACGGCGTCGCCCTCCGCAGATAGAGCACGCCGGTGCCCTTCGGGCCACCGAACTTGTGTGCAGAAAGGCTTAGCGCGTCGACACCAAGCGCCTCCATATCGAGTTCGAGCCAACCGGCAGCCTGCACCGCATCGCTGTGAACCAGCACCCGGTGGTGCTGGTCCCGCGCATGTGCGCGGAGAAGCTGGGCGATCTCCGCAACGGGTTGAATGGTCCCAACTTCGTTGTTCGCCAGCATCACGCTCGCCAGCACCGTACCGGGACGCAGGGCTGCCTCCACATCGTCCACGCGGACGCGCCCGTGTGAGTCACAGCCCAGGTAGGTCACTTCGAAGCCGAGCTCCTCGAGGTATTGCGCCGTGTGCAGTCCCGCGTGGTGCTCGATAGCCGTGGTGATGACGTGATTCCCGGCGCCGGCCCGGCGCATCGCGTATGCGATCCCGATCAGTGCCGCGTTGATGCTCTCGGTGCCGCCACTGGTGAAGAGCACTTCCGACGGCCGGGCGTTCAGGCAGCGCGCCACGCGTTCGCGGCCGCTGTCCACAACGCGCTGCGCCTCGCGACCGATGGAATAAAGCCCACTCGGGTTCCCGAACTGGCCGCCGAGCAGGGGCAACATCGCCTCGCGCGCTTCCGGGCGCAGCGGCGTCGTCGCGGCATGGTCGAAATAAATCACGAAGACGAGCGTAACAGAACGAGATGCGCGCGCCGATTGTCGCCGCCCCGCACGACGGGTAGGCTGCGCCCCGTGTCCGAACAATCATTGCTCACACCAGAAGTGCGCGCGGCAGTTGGTCGCGCCTCCGAGCCGGTCACCGTCACGGTGACCCTGCGTATGGTACGCCGGGCCATGGAAACGTACGGCCTCGAGCCGCGCGATTTCGCACCGGGCGAACCTGTACCCGGCTATGTCACCGTCGCGCTCGAATCAGAAGCCCGCTCCGTGCCGATGCCCGAGGTGATGCCCCGCTCGCTGCTCATTTCGAACGAGCTGGCATTTGAACGCCCGCTCCGGTTGGGCGAAGATCTGACGCTGCAGAATCGCATTGCCGACATCTCCGAGCGACTCGGCGGCCGGTTCGGGTACAGCATCTACGTCCGCTCCGAAACGGAGTTCCGCGACAGCACTGGCGCCGTTGTGGCCCGTACCGGGCAGACGATGATGCAGTACGACACCACCGCCGGCGACGCAGAGGAGGACGAAGAATGAGCCGCTGGGACAGTCTGCAGGAAGGCGACGAACTCCCGGCGCTTGAACTGAAGCCGGATCTCGGGCAGGTGATTCGCTACTGCGCACTGCATTGGGCCTTCCCGCCGTTCTTCTACGACGTGGATGCTGCCCGCGCGATGGGCATGCCCGGCACGCTGATACCCGGGCCGCTGAAGGCAGGTCTGCTCTACCGTGCGCTGGATGAGTGGCTCCAGGGCGAGGGATTCGTCCGCCAGGTGCGAGCTGCGCACCGCCGGCCCGACACCACGGGCGAACCGATTATCATCACGGGCCGGGTGGCCCGGCGATACGAAGAAGACGGCGCCCGCCGCGCCGACCTGGAACTGGTGGTCATCAATTCGGAAGGACAGCCGTCCGTTCGCGGGTTTGGCGTGGTCGAGTTCACTACCCAGGGCTGATCGCCAGAAATGGCCCAGGCCCCGGTTCTTGGCGAACCAGGGCCTGGCAACTTGGACGCCTGGGGAACAGGCTCGGGAGGCGAGGGATGGTCGCCTCCCGGTTGGTCTTTGAGCTTATTTAGCTCCCGCCGTCACTGACTTCCCGAAAGCGGCGTCCTTCTCCTTGGCCTCCTCCCTCATGATGGGGAAGCGCGCCAGTGCACCGAAGGTCAGGACTGCGAAGCCGACACCGGTGAGCATGAGGGCTGCGCCCATGACGATGGAGAAGAGGCCGACCTGCTCCGCGAAGTACGCGGTGTTCAGCGAGGTCGAGAGAGCGGTAGCGGTCACCCACTGGTTGCGAAGTGGGTTGGCAACGGGCTTGCCGTTCTCGTCCTTCGCAGCGAGCTCAGCATCGTTGGTGCCCTTGGGGTCGCCATCGGGGGTCGCGAAGCGGCCCATCTCTGAGTAGGTGAGTCCACCGGTGGCAGCGAGCTGGTGCTCGCGCATGATGTCGGCCTGTGCCCGCGCTTCACTGCCGGTGTCGACGAGCTGGCCAGGGATCCGTGAGTCTTCCGGCCCAATGATGTTTTCCTGGCGCAGGGTATCCCGAACGTCTTCGCGGCCCTGGTAGCCGATGACCATCGAAGCCGCGCCGAACACGAGCAGGACAAGGCTGGCGACGATACCACCGATTGCGAACAAGTTGCGTGGTGACATTTTGTGCTCCTTTGAGCTGAACTACTGAAGGCTTTCTGCTGCACCACTAGCAGTGCATTTCTAGTCCCTTCTCCTTGACTATCTGCACTACCGAGCCAGCAGCTCTGGCTAGACTATCTCTCGAATTCTGCCCAATGAGGTTCCCCACTCGTCCCCAACGCGAGGACCGTTAGTCCTCTGCACCCCGATTCTGCCCGATCGATCGACCAATGGTCATCCCCTGCTTCCCTACTTGGCCCTCTCAATAGCGTCGTATACCGATGCACAATCCCTCGCCACACGACAGAACTACCGTGAATAATATCATCACGTGTGCGACCTTTCCGGCTCCAGTAGACTCGCCGAGGTACTGCCGCAGAGGAGGGGCAAAATGGCGAACTACATTCGGTTTCGACGCCCGGACGGCACCATCGGCGCTGGCCTGCTCGATGGGGAGCGCGTTCGTGTTATCCGGGAGCCGTTCTGGGAACGAACAGAGGAGACCGGCGAGCTATTACACCTCGCCGATGTGCGCTTGCTCCCGCCCTGCGAGCCACGCTCCATCATCTGTGTGGGGCTGAACTACGCCAGCCATCTCGACGGGCGGCCAGTGCCCGATCCCCCGACGCTCTTCTTCAAACCGCTCTCCAGCATCGCCGGGCCGGAGGACGATATCGTGCTGCCCGCCGGCGCCGGCCGGGTGGACCCCGAAGGCGAGATCGTCGTCGTCATCGGTCGTGAACTGAAAGCAGCCACGCGCGAGGAGGCGCTTGCCGGGATTTTCGGCTACACCTGCGGCAATGACGTGTCAGCGCGGGCATGGCAACAGGCTGATGGGCAATGGTGGCGCGCCAAGGGGAGCGATACGTTCGGCATCTTCGGCCCGTCGATCGCGACGGGGATAGCACACAACGCCATCGAGCTGCGCACCCGTGTGAACAGCAAGGAAGTCCAGCACGCCACCTCAGCCGAGCTCATCCGCGACATCCCGGAGATCGTGCGGCTGGTGAGCGCTGTGATGACGCTCGTGCCCGGCGACATCATCTATACGGGCACACCGGGCGAGCCCCAGCCGCTGACGCCCGGCGACGTGGTCGAGGTAGAAGTCACCGGCGCGGGAGTGCTGCGGAACCGCGTGCGCGGTTAGCCGACCAGTCGTACACGGGACTGCATGTCGAAGGGCTAGCGAGCTCGGCTGAGCTCCGTGGGTTCGCCGAGCCGGTGCACCTGCTCGAGGTGCAGTGGCGTTGGCTGCCGGCCTGCGACGTATAGCAGAGGTATAAGTCAAGGATGGAATTCCCTCGCACGGAAGAGCTTTTCGCTATGGAGCGACGCCACATCCCCCGGATTCGCTATTCCCTCTTGCTGCCCTCTGGTACGCTTGGGGGCAATCGCGCGGCGAGTAGTCGTGCGTTTCGTGGGAGGGTTCAGCTTCAATGGACCAGGTGGTAAAGCCCTGGCGCCGGTTGGCGCTCATCTTCCCTGGCCAGGGCTCCCAGCATGTCGGCATGGGCGAACGGCTCGCGAAGGTCTCCAAGGCCGCGCGGGACGTCTTCAAGCGCGCCGACGAAGTGCTGGACATGAAGATTTCGAAGCTCTGCTTCGAAGGCCCTGAAGAAGAACTCGAATCAACGATTAATCAGCAGCCCGCCACGTTCGTGACCTCGATCGCGTGGCTCGCAGCGCTCCAGGAACGGTGGGCACAGCTCGACCGGCAGATCGAGCCGCATCTCTTCGCGGGCCACTCGCTCGGGGAGTTCACCGCGGCCGTGGCCGCAGGTTCGCTCAGATTCGAAGAAGGCGCACTGCTGGTGAAGCAACGCGGCATCCTCATGGACGAGGCGGGCCGTGAGTTCCCCGGCGGCATGGCGTCGATCCTCGGTCTTTCGGAACAACAGGTCATCGAGATCTGCGAAGAGGCCTCGAAGGAAGGTTATGTGGGCCTCGCCACCTCCAACTGCGAAGGGCAGACAGTGATCTCCGGAGCCCTGAAACCGCTCAAGGTGGCGATGGAGCTCGCCGACAAGGCCCGTGCCCGACGCGTCGTTCGCCTGCCCATCAGCATCGGCTCTCACTCGCCACTGATGGCGAAGGCGAGCGAAGGGATGAACCAGCTCCTGCAAAAGCTCTCGCTCAAGGACCCGGAAGCGCCGCTCGTTGGCAATGTCAATGCCGACCTCCTGGAGACGCGCCCGGAAGTCTACGGAGAGCTGCGTGACCAGCTCACCGCCGGTGTCCGCTGGCACAGGTCGGTGGAAGAGATGAAAGCCCAGGGTGTCGACCTGTTCGTCGAGATCGGGCCGGGTAATGTGCTGACCCGCCTCGTGCGCCGCATCGACTACGAAGTAAACAGCCTCAGCATCAGCGACGACTACGAGGGCCTCCTTGGGGAGCGCTTCGAGCTCGTGGAAGCAGCCGCACAATGAAACGCGTGGTCGTTACTGGCGTTGGCGCCGTGACCGCCGTCGGTCACACGGCGGAAGAAACCTGGCAGGCGATGCTCGATGGCCGCAGCGGCATCGGGCCGATCACGTTGTTCGACCCCGAGCCCTATCCCGTGCGTATCCAGGCGGAAGTCAAGGACTTCGAGCTGGGCGACCGCGTGGACGCGAAGCAACAGCGATACATGAACCGTGGCGTCACGTTCGGCGTCTCCGCTGCCCTCGAAGCGCTTGCCGACAGCAAGTTCGAAATCACCGAAGAGAACGCCGACATGGTGGGCGTCATCTTCAGCGCGGGCGGCGGCGGTACCGAGATGGTTGTCGAATACCAGGAGATGCTGGAGGCCAAGGGCCCGCGTCGCATCACGCCCTTCCTCGTGGCCAACTTCATCCCGGACGCAGCCAGCGGCCACATCGCCATTGCCACAGGCGCACGCGGCCCAAATATGGCCGTGGTGAGCGCCTGCGCAACCGGCGGCGGCACCATCGGCGAGGCGTTCGAGACGATTCGCCGTGGGGACGCGACCGCCATCATCAGCGGGAGCTCCGAAGCCGTGCTGCTGCCGCTCTACCATGCGACCTGGTGCTCCATGCGCGCCCTCGCGGGCGACAATGAGCACCCCGGGAAAGCGCTCAAGCCGTTTGACCTGAACCGCGATGGCTTCATCGCCGGCGAAGGCGGTGGGGCGATGATCCTCGAGGACTACGACCACGCGAAGGCGCGCGGCGCCAAGATCTACTGCGAAGTCATCGGCTACGGCAGTTCGAACGACGCCTACGACATGATTGCGCTCCACGAAACCGGCCGCGGCCTGAAGCGGGCAGTCAACGCCGCCGTCCGAAAGGCGGAAATCGACCCGGCAGAGATCAACTACATCAACCCGCACGGCAGCGCGACGCCGCTCAACGACCGTGTGGAGACCATGGTCTTCAAGGAGCTCATGGGCGACGCCGCGTACAAGGCAGCGATCAGTTCCGTGAAGCCGATCACCGGGCACTGCATGGGCGCTTCGGGCAGCGTGGAAGCGCTCGCCTGCGTGCTCGCGATCCGCGACCAGAAGGTGCCGCCCACGATCAACTACTCGACCCCCGATCCCGAATGCGACCTCGACTATGTGCCGAACGAGGCGCGCGCTACGCGCGTTCGCACGGCCATGACCACCTCGGTGGGTCTCGGCGGCCACAATTCGGCTGTCATCTTCCGAGAGGTCGACTAACCCTGCGGAGAACCTTGTGACTCGAGCCCTCGTCACCGGCCTTGGTGCGATCACGCCCATCGGCAACACCGCCGAAGAGTTCTGGAACAACCTCGTGAACGGCGTCTCGGGCGTCACGCGCATCACGCGCTTCGACCCGAGTGACCTGCCCGTCCAGATCGCCGCCGAGGTCAAGGATTTCGAACCCGGGCGATACATGGACACCAAGGCGGCGCGGCGAATGTCGCGGTTCGCACAACTCGCGGTGGCGGCGGCGAAGCTCGCCGCGGACGATGCGGGGCTGAAGCTCACCGACGAAGAGCGGCCACGCGCCGCCTCCTCCATCGCCACCGGCTCCGGCGGCGCCATCGACACGATGGAAGAGATGCAGGTGCTCATGGAGCGCGGCCCTGCGCGCGTGAGCCCCTTCTACATCCCGACGATGGCCCCGAACATGGGCGCCTGCCAGGTATCGATGACGCTCGGCCTGCGCGGACCGGCCCTGGCCTCGGTTGCTGCCTGCGCCAGCGGCCTCTACTCCTACATCGAAGCGAAGATGCTCATCGAGACCGGCCAGGCCGACGTTGTCCTTGCCGGTGGCTCCGAAGCAGCGTTGCATCCGCTCCCCATCGCGGCGCTGGCGAATATGAAGGCCCTCAGCCGCCGCAACGACGAGCCGGAACGCGCTTGCCGCCCGTTCGATGCCGACCGCGACGGCTTCGTCTTCGGCGAAGGTGCCGTGGTGCTCGTGATCGAGTCCGAAGTGCGCGCGAAGGCGCGCAATGCGAAGGTCTATGCCGAGCTCGCCGGCGGTGCGCTCAGCGCCGATGCGTACCACATCACTGCGCCCCGCGAGGACGGAACGGGTGCAGCCCAGGCGATGACACAGGCGATGCACAACTGTGGCCTCACCCCCGCCGACATCGATTACATCGCCGCGCACGGCACGGGTACACCACTGAACGACGCAAGCGAGACGCTCGCCGTCAAGACTGCCTTCGGCAAGGACGCCGAGCGGCTTGCGCTGAGTTCCCCGAAGTCGATGGTTGGACACCTGCTTGGTGCGGCGGGCGCGGTTGGCGCGCTGGCCGCCGTGAAGGCGATCCACGAAGACGTGGCCCCACCCACCATCAACCTGGAGACGCCCGACCCACAATGCGACCTCGATTATGTCCCGCTTAAGGCGCGCAAAATGCCAATTCGCGCTGCCATGGCCAACGGTTTCGGCTTTGGCGGCCAGAACGGCTGCGTGGTCTTCCGCAAATACGAGGGCTGACGTAGCATCCCCCAAGGCTCCCTGGCCGGACCTTTGACTACGCTGACTACCGGCGCCGCGTTGACTGGCCGCCGCAATTGGAGATAAACATGGCCGACCTGTTCGAACGAGTGCGCGACGTCGTTGTGCGGCAACTGAAGGTGGACCCGGCCGAGGTCACCCCCACCGCGAATTTCACCGAGGACCTGCGCGCCGACTCCCTCGACATCGTTGACCTCACGATCGCCATCGAGGAGGAGTTCTCAAGCGAGGCTGACTTCGAGATTCGCGACGAAGACGCCGAAAACATCCACACCGTCCAGGACATCCTCGACTTCCTCAAGGCCCAGGGAATCTCGTAGACCGCTCGCTGCAGCCCGGCTGTGCCGTTGGCAATTCGTCGCTGATTCGAAGCGCCGAAGCGGCCCTCGTTGCCTCTCGCGCAACCGCTCCCGCCAACACTGCCTCCACGCCCAGCAATGGAGGTTCGCGATGGCGCTGCTCGAACTCCCCGCAAATGTGGCGGTCCCCGCCGACATCCGGCCGCTCAATGGCTCACTCCAGTTCATCGGGAACGCGACCGTGCTCATCGAATGCGCGGGCTTCACCGTCCTTACCGACCCGAACTTCATCCGGAAGGGCGACCGGCTGCACCTCGGCCTCGGCGTCACGACTGAGCGGCTGACCGAGCCCGGAATCCAGTTCGAGGAACTGCCGCGGGTCGACCTCATCATCCTCTCGCACCTCCACGCCGACCACTTCGACCCACTCGTCGAGGAGGAACTGGACCGATCTATCCCGATCATCACGACACCTGAAGCGGCTGCCGAGCTCCGGCGCAAAGGGTTCGATGCGGCACACGGCATCAGAACGTGGGAAGAAGTGGTTGTACACAAAGGG
>JALOAP010000062.1 GCA_023228745.1 Dehalococcoidia bacterium
GGTCCGCAGAACGTGTTTTCGAGGGTGGAGGAGATCGGCGGGGAGGCCGTACAGCTCTTTATCTCAGCACCCCAGCAGTGGCGGCTCCCTGCGCTGAAGGATGAGCAGATTTCCGCGTTTCGCGAGCAGCGCGAGGCCGCCGATATCCCGGCGTTCTTCCACGGCGTGTACCTGATGAACTTCGCCAGCCAGGACCCCGCCATCCTCGAGAAGTCAGTCGCGTCGCTGACGTCGTACCTCCAGTGGGCGGACAAGCTCGGGGTGGTGGGGACGATCTTCCATCTTGGGAGCCACCTGGGGGCAGGTTTCGAGCCGATGATGAAGCAGATGTGCACGTTGCTTCGCGAGTGCCTCGAGGGAGCGCCGAACGAGACACTGCTGATCCTGGAGAACAGCGCCGGGCAGGGGAACTGCGTGGGCAAGGATTTCGCTGAGATCGGCGCGGTCATCCGTGGGCTTGATAACGACCCGCGGGTAGCCGTGTGCATCGACACCTGCCATGCGTACGCCATGGGCTACGACATTTCGACGCGTGAAGGGTGCGAGCTGGCCTTCGAGGAGTTCGATCGCGAGGTTGGGCTGCGGCGGCTGGTGGCCGTGCACGCGAACGACAGCAAGATGCCGTTGGGGGGCGTTCGCGACCGGCACGAGAACATCGGGGATGGGCACATTGGGTACGAAGGGTTCCAAGCGTTCATGAGCCATCCCGGTGTGCAGGACGTGCCCTTCCTGTTGGAGGTGCCGGGCCTGGAGAAGAAAGGACCGGATGCCGAAAACGTGGCTCGCTTGAAGAAGATCCGGGAAGAGCTGGGGATTCCCGGGCCGTGACGTGGCGTGGAAACACGTGTGCGAGTAGGGTTTCGGGTTATGGATAGCGCTCCACTGATGCCAACGACGGGCAAGCTGACCGGGCCGCTCTTTACCGAGTGTGCGGAGTGGGTGTGGGAGCAACTGCAAGAGGAGGGGTACATGCTTTCGGGGGAACTCGTCGAGCTGGTGTTCGCGACAGAGCGTGAGCTGGGGATTCACACGCGCCCCTTGCCGGAGATCGCTCAGCGGCTCGCCGACGAGTTTCGAGTGCGCGGCATCTCGGGGAGTCCGAACGAGATCGAGCCGGCACTGATCCTCGAGGTATTGCAGTGGGAGGATGACTTTCTCGGCTTTGCCGGGATCTCGCGCGAGGAAAGCTAGTTAGTTTCAATTCCGCAAAGGACTCGATTTGGTGAAGGAACGCGATTGACCCTTACGCGAGCTCCGGGAGAGACTGGCCGAAGCCCAATGCGTGGAGGTGCACGCGCAAGCAGAGAGCCAGCAACCGGTGAGTGACTCGCAGTAGCGCCAGGTCCGCTCGATGGAGCGGATGACGAGGCGGGGGCAGTATCGAAAGACTCGGCGGATGGCCCCCCGGCCGGCACAGTCGATAGGCGACCCACAAACCAGCGCGGGCAACCGGCTGACAAAAGGGCGCCAGGTGCCAGGGAACGCGCTCCCTTTCTTACTTACTCACCAACCAGGAGACCCGAAACGCCGTACTGCCGCGTGGACTGCGCGTGGTGGGCGAGCCGTGCCGTGCTGCGTGCCCGGCGAGGGGTAGCTTTTTTCTATGTGTGGAATTGTTGGATATGCGGGAAGCCGTCCGGCTGCTCCCATCCTTCTTCGTGCCCTCCAGGACCTCGAATACCGTGGGTACGACTCCGCTGGAGTGGCGTTCCTTTCGAACAGCGGTGATGACGAGCCGCTGACGGTCACGAAGCGCCAGGGCAAGATCGCGAACCTTGTGGAGGCGCTGGATGCCAACGGTAGCCCAAAAGCGACCACCGGCATGGGGCATACACGCTGGGCGACCCACGGCCGGCCGACGGACCTGAACGCCCATCCGCACGTCTCCTGCAATGGGGAGGTGTGTGTGATCCACAACGGGATTGTGGAGAACTATGCGGAGCTGCGAACGCAGCTTCGGGAGGCAGGACACACGTTCGCCTCGGAGACGGATACGGAAACAATCGCGCACCTGCTCGAGGACCGCATCCGGGAGGGCGCCTCGCTGCTGGACGCGCTGCGGAAGACGACGCAGCAACTGGAAGGATCGCAGGCGGTGGTGGCCATGAGCCCATCGGAGCCGGGGGTACTCGTTGCTGCGCGTGTGGGGAACGCCGGTGGCGTCGTAGTCGGGTACGCGGACGGGGAGATGTTCCTGGCCAGCGACCTGGCCGCGATTCTCCCGCACACCCAGCGCGTCGCTTTCCTCGCAGATGGCCAACTGGTGCGGATCGATGAGCGCGGCGCGCAGTTCTGCGACAGTGCAGGGGTGCCGTTCGAGCCGGAGACGCGGGAGATCCCGATCGACCCGGTCTCGGCGCTGAAGGGGACCTACCCGCACTTCATGCTCAAAGAGATGATGGAGCAGCCGGAGGCGCTTTCGGACACGATCCGGAGCGTGGCGACGTTGCAGCCTGCGTCGCTGCACCTCGATGAGCTCGGCCCGGTGAACGACCGGCTGGCGGATATAAACCGCGTTGTACTGATCGGAATGGGGACGAGCCTGCACGCTGCGATGGTTGGGCGGCGGTACATCGAGGAGCTCGCGGGGATCCCTGCGGAGATTGATAACGCAAGCGAATTCCGGTACCGGAAGCCGATCCTGGACGAGCGCACGCTTATCGTTTCGGTTAGCCAATCGGGCGAGACGGTGGACGTACTCGAAGCGATGGCGGTGGCGAAAAAGACCGGTGCGACACTGGTGACGATTTGCAATACCGAAGGGGCGCAGACGACGCGAGTGGCCGACGGGACGGTGTATACGCGCGCCGGCCTGGAGCGTGGCGTGGCGAGCACGAAGTGCTTCACCACAGCGCTGGCGGCGCTCTACCTGCTGGCCCTCAGGCTCGGCGAAGCGAGGGGGAGGCTCTCCCAGCCTGAGATCGAGGACCACATCCAGTCGCTCCTGCGGATACCGGATGCTGCGGCGCGGGTACTGAAGGACGATGGAGCCTACCGGAGCGTCGCGGAGCGGCTATACGAAGCCGAACACATCATGTTCCTTGGGCGCGCCCTGGCCTACCCGGTGGCGCTCGAAGGGGCGTTGAAGATGAAGGAGATCAGCTACATCCACGCGGAGGGCTATGCGGCGGGGGAGATGAAGCACGGTCCGATCGCGCTCATCGACCGCACATTCCCAAGCGTGGCTGTGGCGACGCGGCATGCCCTGCACGCGAAGATGATTTCCAACATCGAGCAGGTGCAGGCCCGCGCCGGCGAGGTCGTGGTGGTGGTGACCGAAGGGGACAAGGAGATCCCGGCGAGTGCGGACCACGCGCTCGCGGTCCCGGACGTGGCGCCGCTCTTGGAGCCAATCATCGCGACGATCCCGCTGCAGTTCCTCGCGTATCACATTGCGGTGCTGCGTGGGTGCGATGTCGACCAGCCGCGCAACCTGGCGAAGACGGTAACGGTCGAGTAGCGCTCTTTTGCGTGGGGGCGCTCCGATTCTTGACGTTTCTGAAATGTTCTTACAACTGCAGAACAGCCAGCTTGGGAGCGTCCCAAAGGTAGGATATAATCTCTGTCGGTATCAGCCGGAGTTATGCAAGGTGACGGAGGCATAGACGCCATGATTAGCATAAGTAAATCGGTCGTATGGTTCGAAGAGGTGGGCCGGGAGGACCTCGCACTGGTGGGGGGAAAGGGCGCGAACCTCGGGGAACTGACGAGAGCCTCCATCCCGGTGCCCCCGGGGTTCGTCGTCACCGCGGACACGTACTTTCACTTCATTCGGCAAAATGCGCTCGAGCCGCTCATCAAGAAGGACTTGTTTGGACTGGACGTCCATAACTCGCGGGAACTGAATGAACGCGCCGCGCGCATCCGGCAGCGCATCATCGAGGCGCCGATGCCCGCGGCGATCGCGGAGGAGATCAAGGCGGCTTACGCCCAGCTTGGCGAAGGGCCTGTCGCAGTCCGGAGCTCGGCGACTGCGGAAGACCTCCCGGAGGCGAGCTTCGCGGGCCAGCAGAGCACGTACCTGAATGTAGTAGGCGCGGAGAATGTACTGCGGGCCGTCCAAGCCTGTTGGGCCTCGCTCTTCGAAGGGCGGGCCATTTTTTATCGCCAGGAGGCGGGCTACGACGACCTGAAGGTGGGCCTCGCGGTCCCGGTGCAGCGGATGGTGCAGTCGGAGAAGTCCGGCGTTATGTTCACCGTCGAGCCAGTGACTTCGGATGCGAGCAAGATCACGATCGAGGCGGTCTACGGGCTCGGGGAAGGCATTGTGTCCGGCGAAATTTCGCCGGACCTGTACATCGTGGAGAAGGAATCGCTCGCCGTGACGAACATCACTCCCGCGGCGCAGGCGCGGATGATCGCGCGCGCCGAGAGTTCGGACGGGAGCCACGAGGAAGCGAACGCCTGGTGCGATGTGCCGGCCGAACTGCAGGAGCGACAGAAGCTGACCGAAGCGGAGATCCGCGAACTGGCGCGCATCGGGCGGAACGTGGAGCAGCATTACGGGGCACCACAAGACATAGAGTGGGCCTATGAGAAGGGCTCGTTCTATCTCGTCCAGTCGCGGCCAGTCACCACGATGCGTGAACAATCCGAGGATGACGGTGAGGAGGAGACCGCGCCCGTCCTGCTCTCCGGCCAGCCGGCGAGCCCCGGGGTTGGCGTGGGCATCGTTCGCGTGGTCCATGACCCGGCGGACATCGACATCGTGCAGCAGGGAGACATCCTCGTAGCGGAAATGACAACGCCGGACTTCGTCCCCGCGATGAAGCGCGCCGCAGCGATCATCACGGAGCGCGGCGGGCGAACCTGTCACGCGGCGATCGTGAGCCGCGAACTGGGGATCCCGTGTGTCGTTGGCGTTCCCGGGGCGACGAAGCTCGAGATCGACCGGCAGGTGACGGTCGATGGATCGAAGGGTGTGATCTACGACGGCCGCGCTGAGGCTCGCCTGGCATGGGCGGAGCGGGAGAAGGAGCGGTACGCGAAATCCGCGTCGCTCAAGACCGCCACGCGTCTCTATGTGAACCTCGCGGAGCCGGAGCTCGCAGAGCGGGTAGCGGAACGGAACGTCGACGGCGTGGGCCTGCTCCGGGCGGAGTTCATCGTGGCCCAGATCGGAACGCACCCGCGGCAGTTCATGGAGGAGGGACGGCCCGAGGAGTACACGCGGCAGCTCGCGGCCGGCATCCGGGAGTTCTGCCGCGCCTTCGCACCGCGGCCCGTTGTGTACCGGCTGACGGACTTCAAGACGAATGAGTACGCCAACCTGAAGGGTGGCGCGAAGTACGAGCCGAGCGAAGAGAATCCGATGATCGGGTTCCGGGGCGCCAGCCGTTACATCAAGGAGCCGGACGTCTTCCACCTTGAGGTTGAGGCCATCAAGCAGGTGCGGCGTGAGTTCCCGAACCTGTATGTGATGGTGCCCTTCGTGCGCACACCCGCGGAGCTGCGGCAGGTGAAAGAGCTGCTGGCCGAACAGGGGGTCGTGCGCAGCGATGACTTCAAGCTCTGGATGATGGTTGAGGTGCCGTCGAATGTCATCGTGTTGGACCAGTTCATCGACGTCGGGATCGACGGGATTTCCATTGGTTCGAACGACCTCACGCAGCTCGTGCTGGGTGTCGACCGCGACAGCGAGATGCTCGCTGATACGTTCGACGAGCGGAACGAGGCGGTGATGTCGGCGATCCAGACCGCTGTCCTCACGGCCCGGCGGCGGGGGGTCACGGTCAGCATCTGTGGGCAGGCGCCGAGCGTCTATCCGGAGGTGACTGAGGCGCTGGTGGAATGGGGGGTGACCTCGGTGAGTGTAAGCCCCGACATGATCGACCAGACCCGCGAGATTATCGCGAACGCGGAAGCAAAGCTCGGTCGCAAGGTGAAGTAAACTCGGCCGGTGAAGCCGAAGATTAGTCTCATCACCCTGGGCGTGACCGATCTCGGTCGCGCCCTTCGGTTCTACCGGGATGGCCTCGGATTTCCAGTGCACATGGAGACGCCCGAAGTGGTGTTCTTCGCCCTGGAGGGAACATGGCTTGCGGTGTGGTCGAGGGAAGCTTTGGCCGCCGACGTTGGTGTGCCGAACGCAGGCAGCGGCTTCGGGGGATTCAGCCTGGCGCATAACGTCGCGTCGCGGGAGGAAGTGGATTCGGTGCTCGCAACGGCGGTGGCGGCCGGAGCTCGGCTCGTGAAGCCTGCGCGCGAGGCGGAATGGGGTGGGTACACCGGGTATTTCGCGGACCCTGACGGATTTCCCTGGGAAGTTGCCTGGAATCCTGGGTTCGATCTGACGTAGCGGAGCCCCTGCGGGGAACGGATACAGGGGCTCCGAGGCCTAACTTAAGCGGCCAGGGCGGCTGGCTGGTGCAGCGTGGTGGCGCCATCTGGCGTGTCGAGGTCATATGCCCGGTCGACGCCATCCTCGAGCAAGGGGCTCATCATGAGCCGGGCGTAGAGTTCGGAGTGGCGGAACTGATCGAGTGCTTCCTGGTCTTCCCAAATGGTCACGCCGCCGATCAGGTTGCGTGCGGCATCGGTAAGACACTGGCTGCTGATTGCCCCGGGGAAATCCCGGGTGGCGAGGCTGATGATGTCGGACTGGCGGGCGAGGCGCTCCTGCGAGACGCCGTATGCACGGAAGGTCAGGACCTGGACGACGTTTGCCATTTCTGTTCCTCTCTCTGCCTCGCGACGGAGGCGCCTGTTGGGGGAAGCGTGGCAGAGGGGCGCATGCGGCGCCGATGGAGTACTTCACACAGCGTGGTTGCGTCCGCCGAAGGGCGGAAGCCCGGTCATTCCGCAGGTGGAGCCGGGTGCGCGGGGCCGGACGAGCGGTCGATCCGGGGGTTCGCGACAAGACCAGACGGGGTTCGTGACTAGAATTCAGGAATGGATCTTTCGCAGGTACGAGCCCGGCTGGAGGCGAACGAGGAGCGCCTGAGCCCCTTCGCAGCCAGGACTACGACGAGCAAGGGGCGAAAGCTCCCCGAGGAGCCGTCACCTCTCCGAACGGAGTACCAACGCGACCGTGATCGCATCGTGCATACGAAGGCGTTCCGGCGGCTCAAGCACAAGACGCAGGTCTTCATCGCACCAGCGCTCGACCACTACGTCACCCGACTGACCCACACGATCGAGGTCGCCCAGGTGGCGCGGACGATCGCGCGGGCGCTCAACCTGAATGAAGACCTGGCCGAGGCGGCGGCGCTGGGCCACGACATTGGGCATGGTCCGTTTGGGCACGCGGGGGAGGAGGCGCTCGCTGAGTGCCTGCCCGAGGGCTTTCGACACAACTACCAGTCGGTGCGCGTGCTGGACCGGCTCGAACGGCAGGGGCGGGGTCTCAACCTCACATTCGAAGTACTGGATGCGATCGAAAAGTCGAGTAAGGCGCGGGAGGACATCTTTGCGGAGGGGTGGGGTGTCCCGGTGACGCTGGAGGGCCAGGTGGTCAAGGTGGCCGACGCTATTGCGTATGTGAACCATGACATCCTCGATGCCGTGCGAGCCGGGATTATCGAAGAGCGCGACCTCCCTGCAGCGGCGCAGCGCGAGCTGGGAACCTCGCACAGCGAGCGGCTGAACGCGCTGATTTCCGACATCGTGGAGGCGAGCTGGGCGGTGACGGGCACCGGTAGGGAGACTTCCGCGCCGGTGATCACCTTTAGCCCGCGTGTGGCGGCGGTGACGAACGAGCTGCGTGAGTTCATGTTCCAGCGCGTGTACCTGTACGACACGACGCGGCAGGAAGCGGAACGCGGGAAGAAAATTGTGCAGTTCCTTTTCCGGCACTTCGTGGCGAACCCTGCGGGAATCTCGGCGGACTTTTCGCTCGCGACCGACCCGGTAGAGCGAAGGGCTGCGGACTTTGTGAGCGGGATGACGGACCGATATGCGCTGCGGCTGGCACGGGAACTGGGCTGTGCCGACGCTCAAGGGTGGGTTACGTAAACCACCCTGAACGAGCGAAAAACTCGTTTCTTGGCGGTTACTTAGCTGGGTGTGATAATCAGCGAGGTGGCTTTGGCCTCTTTGTTATGAGTGATCGCTATGGGTCCTACCCACCCGACGAGCCGATAATCGGCGCGCCGCCCCCCGGCTCGGAACCCAGCGCCCGCGGGGCTGGGATTGGCTATGAGCCGGTTGAGGCAGAGGCTGACTACTACGACGACGAAGAAGCCGGGTGGGACGACGAGTCGTACGACGCGGATTACGACGAATACGGATACGCGGAAGACGAGGACGCCTACTACGACGACGGCTACTACATCGACGATGAGTCGCCGGCGCGGCAGCCATTGTTCTATCTCTTTGTCGTCGCCGCGGTGCTCGTCGGAGCAGCGGCGATCTTCCTGCTCTTCTCGCTTGTTCGAAGCGGAGATGACGGTGGCGGCGGGGTAGCGGCGGACTTCCGGGTGTCGCTCGATTCGCCGCGCAACGGCGATCGTGTCGAGATCGGGAAAGAGACGCAGGTCATGGTCTCGGCCACGGCAACGGAGGAAATCGCGAAGTTCGAACTGCTGGTGGACGGCAAGGTGGTGGACCAGGTGAACGCCATGCCGCCGGCAACCGGCAGCGTTTATCACGCGACCATGAGGACGACCTTCCAGGAGAAGGGTGAACGCGAGTTGTGGGTGCGCGTGACCTCGGTGTCGGGGGCGACGCAGGACACGGACAAGGTGAAGGTGGTCGCGGTGGAGGACATCGGCGACCGCCCGGTGCGGATCAAGGGGAAGGTGCTCGCCTCTGTCACGATGCGGGCGGGACCGGGCAATGACTCCGATTCGCACGGCACACTGCAGCCCGGGCGCGAGATCGACGTCATCGGGAAGACTCGCAACGGCGAGTGGCTGCTGATTGATGTTGACGGCGGGAGCTGGGTGCCGCGGACGGCGATTGAGCTGCTGGACAGCATCGACCTGGTGCCGGTGAAGGAACCGACGCCGACACCGCAGCCAACGCCGACGGAGACACCTGAGCCTTCGCCAACACCGACGCCGGAGGAGACGCTGCCGGACTTCGCGCCGACGGATGCGTTCCTGATCGACGGCGGGCGGGCCCTGCGCGTCACAGTGACGAACCGGAGCACGACGACCTACGAAGGGATGCTTGTGGTTTCGGCGACGGGTGTTGGTGCGTCGCCGCCGAGCAAGGCGTTTGAAGTGGTCCTGGCCGGAAACAGCAGCATCACGGTGGACTTCGACGTGGACCCGCCGGTGATGGAACAGAAGACCGTGAACGTGAAGGTTGACCCGGACAACGCCATCGAAGAGATGGTGGAGGATAACAACAGCGCGAACTTCGTGCTGCAGCCGCCGGTGGAGCAACCTTCACTCGCCCTCCACACGCCTTCGGTCTCGGAGACGAGCATCAAGATCGTTGTTCAAAACAACGGTGGCGAGATGCAGACGTCGAACGTGTACGTGCAGGTGAAGGTCGACGAGACGGGCGAGACAGTGCAGTCTGCTGCGCGCTCGCTGGCGCTGGCCAAGGGCCAGACCGCAGAGTTCACCACAAGCCGGCCGCAGGGAACGGGGACTGCGACCATCACGGTGCTTGTAAATGGCCAGCCGATGGCATCCATCACGGTTTCGCTGGGCGGGTGACGATAACGCTGGCAGAAGCTTAAGAATGGCCCGCTGGTGACACGCCGGCGGGCCGCTCTCGTTGTGGCTACCTACAATCGGGGCGATGGACGTCGTCGAAGAGATCAAACGGAAGCTCGACCTGGTCGAATATGTCGGGCGCGTGGTTCGGTTGCAGAAGGCCGGGCGCAACTTCCGTGGCCTTTGTCCATTCCACACGGAGAAGACCCCGTCGTTCTACGTGTTCCCCGAGCGGGGGAACTGGCGGTGCTTTGGGAGCTGTGGCGAAGGCGGCGACCTGTTCACGTTCGTGCAGAAGCGGGAGAACCTCGACTTCCGCGGGGCCTTGCGCGAACTGGCACGCGAAGCGGGCGTGCAGCTTTCCGCGGAGTCGGCGGAGCGGCGGAGCCGGCTCGATAAGCTCGGGTCCGTCATGTCGGCGGCGGTTGAGTACTACCAGCGGTGCTTCCGAGAGGCCACGGGCGCAGCCGCGCGCGACTACGTGTTCAAGGAGCGCGGACTCACGGAAAAGGCAGTCGACGCGTTCCGGATTGGGTGGGCGCCGGACGAGTGGCGCGGATTGCGGGCCTACCTGTCGGGGCGCGGGTACGACGAGCGCGACATGCTCGACGCGGGCCTGTTGGTGGAACCCGAGGGCGGACGTGAGCCGTATGACCGGTTCCGCGGACGCGTCATCATCCCGATAGCGGACGAGCGAGGGCATTATGTTGCTATGGGCGGGCGTGGGCTGCACGGTGAGGAACCGAAGTACCTGAACTCGCCTCAGACAGAGCTTTTTGACAAGGGCCGGACGCTGTTTGGCCTGTACCAGGCAGCGGAGGCTATACGGGCGTCGGGGACGGTGGTGGTAGTCGAAGGGTACATGGACGTCATCGGTCCATGGCAGGCGGGCTTCCAGAACGTCGTCGCAACGATGGGGACATCGCTCACAGAGCACCACGTGACGCTGCTGCGGCGTTTCGCGCGAAAGGTGGTGCTCGCCATGGACCCGGACGCGGCGGGGGCGGCTGCCGCTGAGCGCGCGGGTTCGCTCTTCCTCAGCTTTAGCACTCCGGAGGCGATGGCGCAGTCGGCACGGTCGGCGGACGCGCTGGTTTCGCAACACGAGATGGAGTTGCGGGTCGCACCGTTGCCCCCGGGCCGCGACCCGGACGAAGTGGCGCGAGACGATCCGGAGGGCTGGGAGCGTGCGATCGCTTCGGCGGCTCCCTACGCGGAGTTCTTGCTGCGGCGCCTGATGGGTCCAGAGACGCCGAGTTCGCCGATGGAGGCACGCCGCATCGTTGACCGGCTGGCACCGGTGTTGCTGGCCGTGCGTGATCCGGTGGAGCGGGCAATGTACGTACAGCGCGTGGCGCGCCACCTGGACATCGCGGAGAGCGCCGTCCTCCAGCGGGTGCGGCAGGGGCAGGTTCCCTCGTCGCGGGCGCGGAGGCAGGCGCCGGCGACGCCATCGGAGCCGGTACCCGAAGAAGAGGTAGTGCTTGCCTTCCTGCT
>JALOAP010000063.1 GCA_023228745.1 Dehalococcoidia bacterium
CGCACTGACGGTGTCATGTAGCGCCGCTCGAGCTGGAATACCGAAGTCTCCTTTATTCCATGCACGTGCTGCATCGCATGCGCGTAGAGGACCTTACGCAGCAGGTCGAGGCTTGGCGGTTCTGCTTCGAAGACGGAGCGAACTTCGTCATCGACGAGCTGAAAGCTGCGCTCCATCACAGCTCTCACCAGGTCTTCCTTGGCACGAAAGTGGTTGTACAGCGAGCTCTGGACGATACCGACCTGGCCCGCGATGTCCCGCATGGATGTGCCCTTGATGCCCTTCTCGTAGAAGAGATCGCGCGCCGCGACGAGGATGGCCTCCCGCATGTGGTTCTCGCTCATTGCACGCCTTTCTCGAGCTGCCCGGCGTGATTGACAGCCGCGTCTAATACCAGTTATAAACGAACGGCTGTTCGTTCGCCACCCTTCG
Source organism: Dehalococcoidia bacterium (assembly GCA_023228745.1). Classification (GTDB taxonomy): domain Bacteria; phylum Chloroflexota; class Dehalococcoidia; order Tepidiformales; family Tepidiformaceae; genus JALOAP01. Next base: position 433 of record JALOAP010000063.1, read on the forward strand.
GCCCTTCCCTTCCCGAAGGTGGGAACCCAATCGCGGTTCGGAGGAGACTCGGTCGTGGTTGCTCCGCTCGACGGAATTCGCGTCTTCGAAACAGGCGAAAATCTGTCCGCCGCGTTCGCTGGCCGCCTGCTGCGTGGCCTCGGGGCGAACGTGATCGTCTCCCCGCCTACGCCCGCACGAGCACTCCATCCCGCTCATGCGACGCTCCGCGACTACCTCGCGTCCGGCAAAGCCGTGGCCGAAACCACTGCGCTTCCCGGCGATGTGCACCTCTGGCTCGATGGCCGCCCACTGGAGGCCATCACCGAAACCCACGAGGCCTCTGAAGCATTCCAAACGCGCGGTGGAGTGCACGTTGCGATCACGCCGTTCGGGCTCGATGGGCCATGGGCCGATCGCCGTGCCACCGGCATCGTCGCCTCCGCTATGGGGGGATTCCTTCACCTCTGCGGCGACGAAAATGGCGCTCCACTGAAGAATGGCGGCTATATCATCGAGTTCCAGGCCGGGCTGTTTGCGGTGCTCGGCGCGCTGGCAGGCTTGTTGAAGGCAGACGCCGGCAACGGTGGGAGTATGGTGGACGTCTCCCTGCTTGAGTCCGTCATCGCGTTCCAGGAGCGAGCAGACCTGGCGTGGACGCACCAGGGCCAGGACTGGCGCCGTACCCGCCGGCATGAGGTGGCACATCCCTTCACCATCTTCCCGTGCGCCGATGGGTTCGTGTCGTTGGCTGTTGGCACCGCGCGCCACTGGTCGAACCTTTGTCTCCTCATCGGGCGGCCCGAATGGGGCGACGACCCCGACTGGCTCTTGAACCGGTTGGTGCGCGCTGATCAGATCGATGCTGCCCTGTTGCCCTGGCTCGCCCAGCACACCGCCGACGAGATCGTGCGCCGTTGCCAGGAGGTGTTCATCCCCTGTGGCCCGGTCCTCACGGCCTCCCAGGTGCTCGCCGATGCCCACCTTCGCGAACGCGAGTTCTTCCGGACCTGGCGGCGCCCGTCCGGTCCGCCGCTCATGGTCCCGGGTTCGCCATTCCGCTCCGAGTGGGACTGGATGCTCGAAGCTCCCGGCGACAGTGGTGTCCCCGCGGAGGCGGCATCGTGAGGTACGACATCTTGCGCGGCGTCCGCGTGGTAGAACTGGGCAGCGCCTGGGCTGGACCATTCGCCGCTCGCCTTCTTGCCGACCTCGGGGCAGAGGTCATCAAGGTCGAAGCGCCACGCCGCCCGGACATGGTCCGCTTCAGCGTCTACCTCGACGATGATGCCGGCGAACCCGCCTGGGAACGTGGCGCGCACTACCAGAAATTCAGCCGCAACAAGAAGAGCTGCATCATCGATGTCCAGTCGGCCCGTGGCCGTGAGCTCTTCCTGCGCCTCCTTGCGAAGAGCGACATCTTCCTCGAGAACAACACCCCGCGCGTCCGCGAGCAACTCGGGCTCACCGACGACGTCCTGCGCGAAGTCGCCCCCAACCTTGTCTGCATTTCGATGCCGGGGTTTGGCCTGACTGGCCCGTATCGCGACTACCTCGCCTATGGCCTGACGGTCGAAGGATTCAGCGGCCTGAGTAGCGTCACCGGTTATGGCGATGGTTCGCCACCAACCCGCTCTGCCGTGCCCTATGGTGACCCCGTCGCCGGCGTGTACGGGGCCATCGCCGGTGTGGTGGCGCTGCTCGGCAAACGCCGTCACGGTGTCGTCAGTCACCTGGAACTCTCGCAGCACGAAGCATTGATTACGATGCTCCCCGACCTGCTGCTTCGGGCTCAGACCGAGGGGAACGACCCGCAGCCCCAGGACAACCGCGATGGCATCGTCTACGACCCGCAGGGCGTCTTCGCCTGTGCTGGCGAAGACGAGTGGATTGCCATCTCTGTCTCAAACGGTAAGGAGCGCGATGCGCTGCTCCGTCTGCTCGGGCTGTCAGCCCGAGCAGACGCCTCCGACCTGGACCTCCATCGCGCACTGGAAGGCTGGGCACGGCAGCGTCGTCGCGACGAGGCGGTCGATATCTTGCAAGGCGCCGGCATCCCCGCAGGGCCCGTTCTCAGCCCTCGCGAGATGACCGAGCACGAGCAGGTGGAGGCCCGCCAGGTCTATGAAGATGTTGCACATCCGCTCTACCGGACCCTTCCCTACTCGCGGATTCCTATCCGTATCTCAGGCGCCGCAGAGCAGGCAGATTCACATGCCCCACTCTTCGGCGAACATAATGACGAAGTGTTCTCAGGGCTTCTCGGGCTCTCGCATGACGAGATCCAGCAGCTCTATGACCAGGGCGTAACCGCCGATGCCCCGGACCTCACCTGATGGTTGGGGGAGAGGAAACCGGAACATGCAAAGGAGGAACCGCCATGAGGCATTCAGAAGTTCCGACGCCCACGAGCATCGCAGAGCGCAGCGCGCCCTGGGCTCAGTGAACGGTTGATACAGGTACAACCAAGCGAACCCGAAGGAGGAAACGCGTGGACAATATCCTTGCCCTAAGCCCCGAAACCATCGAGCGCCGGAAGGTCGTCAGCGACTTCATGGAGCAGCACATCTACCCCAACGAGAATTTGCTCGGAAAGGGTGGGCCCGAAGCCGAGGCGCTGATGAAGGAGCTCCAGGCGAAGACCAAGGCCATGGGCTACTGGGCGCCACATCTGCCCAAGGAGGCGGGTGGCATGGGCATCGGCTTCCTGCCCTACGCCTACCTCAACGAGATCATTGGCCGCAGCGCTGTCGCTCCACGCGCGTTTGGCTCGCAGGCGCCGGACTCCGGCAACGCCGAGATCCTCCACCAGTTCGGCAGCCCCGAGCTGAAGGAGAAGTATCTCAAGCCGCTCGTGAACGGCGATATCCGCTCCTGCTTCTCCATGACCGAGCCCGCCGTTTCCGGCGCCGACCCGACCGGCCTGCAAACCACCGCCGTCCGCGAAGGAGACGAGTGGGTCATCAACGGCCGCAAGTGGTTTAGCTCGGGCGCCGTTGGTGCGTCCTTCGCCATCGTCATGGCCCGCACCGACCCGGACGCGCCGCCACACCAGAGCTTCAGCCAGATCGTGGTCCCGACGGATACGCCCGGCTTCATCATCGAGCGCCAGCCCGAGGTCTGGGGCGATCCGAATTCGAACCACCCGGTCATCCACTACGACAACGTGCGTGTGCCCGTCACCAACCTGCTCGGGCCCGAGGGCTCCGGGTTCCGCCTCTCCCAGAAGCGGCTCGGCCCCGGTCGTATCCACCATTGCATGCGCGCACTCGGCCAGGCGCAGCGCGCCTTCGACCTGATGTGCCAGCGTGCCATCACCCGCGAAGCCTTCGGCAGCACCCTGGCGGAAAAGCAGACCGTGCAGAACTGGATCGCCGATGGCCTCGCCAACATCCAGGCCGCCCGCCTGCTCACCATGCAGGCAGCGCACAAGATCGACACCGGCGACGAGGCGCGGGTTGAGGTGTCGGTCATCAAGTTCTTCGTCGTGAATGTCGCCTGCAAGGTGATCGACGACGCAATTCAGGTTTATGGCGCCATGGGCGTCACGAGCGATACGCCCCTCCAGTCGATGTACAAGGCTGCCCGCATCCTCCGCATCGCGGACGGGCCGGACGAGGTGCATCGCATGGTCGTGGCACGCCGTGCGCTCCAGCGCTATCGCGCTGGCGAGACCTGGGACTTCGCCGGAGCCTGAGCGGAAGACCACCAGCGCGCGGGAGAGCGGACCGCGCGAACCGCCACACACACAGAGGGAGAAACGTGAAAGACAACTACTGGACGAAGCGAGCGCGCCAGAACATGAACCGCCGCCGCTTCCTCATGACATCCGGTGCCGCTGGTGCTGGCGTTGGCGCCCTCGCCATCGTCGGCTGCGGTGGAGACGATGAAGACGGCGATTCCGGCGACGGTATTGGCGGGGCAGATGAAGGCGTGCGCGGCACGCCGACCGCCGAGGCTGTGCTGCTCAGAAGGGCGGACGCATCAACTTCGCCCACACCGCCGACGCAGACCACTTCGACCCCGCCTTCGAGACCACCTGGCTCATGAACCTTGGGCCGCACCTGTACTCGAAGCTCCTCCGCTGGGACGGGGGGATTGAGAACATCCTCCCCGACCTCACCACCGGGCTCCCCGAACAGGTCGACGAAACCACCTATACCTACAAGCTCAAGCCGGATACAAAGTTCTCTGACGGCTCTCCGCTCACGTCCGAAGATGTGAAGTTCACGTACGAGCGGATTGCCAAGGCCGAGAACGCCTCGCCGCACCGCTACAAGGCTGGCCCGCTCGCGAGCGTCGATACGCCCGACGAGCAGACGATCACCTTCAAGCTTTCCGAACCCTTCGCGCCGTTCATCAGCTTCAGTGCAACCGGCTGGATGATGATCCTCTCGAAGAAGTTCGTCGATGCGGCGGGTGATCGCTTCCAGGACGTCCTGGGTTCCGGGCCCTACGTCATCTCTGCGCGGCAGAAGGGTGTCTCCACCCAGTTCAAGCGCAACCCGAACCACCACAATCCCGAGCGGCCCTATCCGGACGAGATGGACTTCCGCGTCATCCCGGATGCCGCCACGCTCGATGCAGCCGTCATCGCCAACGAACTCGACTTCGCCGCCAGCGGAACCGACAAGTCCCGCATCGAGGCGATGCTCGCCGCCAACAAAGACCTGACCGACATGGAGCACGCGTCGCACCACTGGAACATGTTCATCATGAACTGCCGCGACACCAACCTTGTCTTCAAGGACAAGCGGATGCGCCAGGCGATGAACTTGCTCATCGACCGCGAGCTCTACCAGGCGATTGTCCACAGCACCGGTGGCCGCCCGAGTGGTCCGGTCACCTGGGGCTTCTCCAACTACGCCATCCCGCAGGATGACCTCATCCAGCGCCCCGGCTACCGCCCTGACAAGGATGAGGACATCAAGGAGGCGAAGGCGCTGATGGAAGCCGCCGGCTTCCCCGATGGCGTCAAGCTCCAGTGTGCCACCGTTACCGCTGCCGCCCACGCCACCTACAACGCAGGCGCGCTCGCCCTCAAGGACCAGCTCGCTCAGTACGGCGTTGAGCTCGAACTCGGTGTCACCGATATGGCGGGCATCCAGGCCAAGCGTGCCGAAGGCAACTTCGACTGCATGGTCTACGTCAACGGCGGCTCCCAGGAGATCGACGAGCACATCTACGGCCCGCACCGCACCGGCCAGGCTCGCAATGTGAACGGCTTCTCCAACGACGCGATCGATGCCCTGCTCGACAAGCAGCGCATCACGCTCGACGACGCCGAGCGCAAGTCCATCATCATGGAAGTCCAGGAACTGCTCCTCGACGAGGTGCCGACTGCCTGGCTCGCCGACCCCATCTACCACAGCCTCGTGAACAAGCGCCTCATCGGCTACCAGCCCTGGCTGGTGTTCGACCGCTCCAGCGAGCTGTACGACGCCTGGATCAAGGCGTAGAAGGGTCCTTTCCATAGCCGGTTGCCGGGTGGTGTAGTTCCCACGCACCGCCCGGCAACCACAACCATTCGCATCTGGAGCTGCATGTGACTCGTTACGTGGTCCAGCGTCTCTTCATGGTGATTCCCGTGCTCCTCGGCGTCACACTCGTGACGTTCTTTGCTATGCGTGTCATCCCGGGCGACCTCGCCCAGGCCACGCTCGGCGAAAACGCCACGCCCGAGGCCGTGGCCGCCTTCCGTGAAGAACATGGGCTCGATGATCCGCTCGTGGTGCAGTACCTCCGGTGGGTGGGCGGCCTCGCGAGGTTCGACCTTGGCGATTCCTTCCGCGGCGCCGATCAGCCAGTCCTCGACGAAGTCCTTCGCCGCCTGCCTGTCACCTTCGAACTGGCCCTCTTCGCGCTCTTCTTTTCGCTCATCATCTCGTTTCCCGCGGGCATCATCTCAGCGGTCAAACAGGACTCACTCGCCGACTATTCGGCGCGCATCATCAGCATGTTCGGCCTCGCCGTCCCGAGCTTCGTCATGGGCTCCCTCATGTTCACGCTCCCGGCGATCTGGTGGGGCTGGATTCCTCCGATCCGCTACACCGGGTTCACCGACAATCCCATCGACAACATGGCGCTCTTCGTCCTGCCCGGACTTGCGCTTGGCGCCGGCCTCGCTGGCTCGGTCACACGCATGATCCGCTCCCAGCTCCTCGAGGTGCTGCGCCAGGACTACATCCGCACTGCCCGTGCGAAGGGTGTCGCAGGCCACCTGGTTGTGTATCGCCACGCCATGCGAAACGCCCTCATCCCCGTGCTAACCGTCATCGGTCTGCAGGTGGGCGTCCTCCTCGGCGGCACGATCATCATTGAGTCGATTTTCACTTTGCCCGGTCTCGGCCGCCTGATGATTGAATCCGTGAGCCTGCGCGACTATCCAATGGTCCAGGGGATCGTGGTCTTCCTCGCCTTCGCCTACGTCGTCGTGAACCTCCTCGTCGACCTCACCTACGCCTGGCTCGACCCCAGGATCAGGTACTCGTGATGTCCGAACAGACTGCCACCATGCAGCAAACGTATGCGCCCCCGGTAACCCCCGGGGCCCCGCGCCGCGCGTTGACGTGGCTCATTCGCTTCGTCCGCGCGAAACCGCTCGGGGCCGCCGGCGGCTTCCTCGTGCTCCTCATGGTGCTCATGGCCCTGCTCGCGCCGGTCCTCGCAACGCACACGCCCGATAGGAACTCGGCGGACATCCTGGTTGGCCCCGACGGTGAACACATCTTCGGCACCGACCGCTTCGGCCGCGATGTCTTCAGCCGGATCCTCTACGGGGCACGCATCTCGCTTTGGGTTGGCATCGTTTCGCTGACCATCGGCACCGTCGCCGGCACCTTCCTCGCCCTCATCTCCGGCTACTTTGGCGGCAAGACAGACTTCATCATCCAGCGCGTGATGGACTCGCTCCTGGCCTTCCCCGCACTCGTGCTCGCGCTCGCCATCGTCTCAACGCTCGGGCAGTCGACCACGAACGTGATGGCCGCGATCGGCGTCATCTTCATCCCGGGTACAACCCGCGTCGTGCGGAGCGCCGTGCTCGTTGCGCGTGAGGAAGCGTACATCGATGCTGCCCGCATCCTCGGGTGTAGCAACAGCCGCATCATGTTCCGGCACATCCTTCCGAACGTGACGGCTCCGATCATCGTGCTCGTAACCGTCGGGCTCGGGAACGCCATCATCATCGAGGCGTCGCTGAGCTTCCTTGGCCTTGGAACGCCCCCACCAGCTTCCTCCTGGGGCCGCGACCTCTCCGACTGGCGTGCCTGGTGGACCACCTCACCACACCTTTTCTGGCCGCCTGCTGTAGCAATCAGCCTTGCGGTGTTCGGGTTCAACCTGCTGGGCGACGCCTTGCGCGATGTCCTCGACCCGCGCCTCCGCAATCGCTGATCCCTCCCGTCCCCATCCCCGGTCCGGCGGCACCCGGCCGGGGATGGGGTACTCCCATCACAAGAAAGGACCACCATGAGTTCTGCCGCTGAACTGCGCGAAGTTGTCGACCCCGAACGCCTGGGCGCCTACCTCGATGCGAACCTCCCGGGCGCTGGCCAAACTACCGTCGAGAAGCACATCGCGGGTTTTTCGAACGAAACCTGGTTCGTGAATCGCAGCGGAGAACGGTATGTCCTTCGGCGCCCACCCCGTGGGCCGCTCCTCCCCACCGCACACGACGTGGTCCGCGAATACCGCTTCCTGACCGCCCTCGCCGATACCCCCGCGCGCGTTCCCCGGCCCGTCCTCCTCTGCGAAGACACAACGATCATCGGTGCCCCGTTCTACCTCATGGAGCGAAAGGACGGCGTGGTCATCCGCGACCAGATACCCGCGGCACTCGATAGCGAGGCGGAGCGCCGCCGCATTGGCTTCGAGATGGTCGACGCCCTGGCGGAGATGCATAGCGTCGACTGGCAGGCGGCGGGCCTGCAGGGCAAGCCCGAGGGCTTCCTCGACCGCCAGCTCAAGCGCTGGCAGTCACAGGCGGACCTCTCGGTCGGCAAGGTGCGCGACCTGCCGGAGCTCACCCGGATCGGTGACTGGCTCCGCGCCCGCAAGCCCGAAAGTGGCCCGTCCACCGTTGTCCACGGCGACTACAAGCTCGACAACGTCATGTTTGCCGCCGATGCGCCCGCTCGCCTCATTGCAATCTTCGACTGGGAAATGGCGACGATTGGCGATCCGCTCGCGGATCTCGGCTGGCTCATGCACACCTGGGGCAAGCCCGACCTGATGGCGGAGAACGATCCGCTCCCGCTGACCGCGCTCGCCGGCTTCCCCACGCGCGAGGAACTCGCCGAGCACTACGCCGAGAAGACGGGCCGCGAGATGAAGGACTTCACCTTCTATCACGTGATGGCCCTCTGGAAGCTCGCGATCATCCTCGAAGGGCTCTACGTGCACTACGTCCAGGGCACCGCTTCGAACCCCGGTGCGGCCGAGTTTGAATTCCGCGTGCCGCTCCTCATCCGGCGTGCTCAGCGCCTCATCGAGCAGGCGTAGAACGGATGACGGCGCCAGCGGAGCAGGCACTCCCGCTCGAACCACTCGCAGACTTCCTCCGCCGCGAGGCCGGGCTCGACGCCACGGACCTCGAAATCCGGCAGCTCGCCGGCGGCAGTTCGAACCTGACCTACATGGTCGAAACCGGCGGCCGCCAGTTCGTGCTGCGCCATCCGCCGCTTGGCCACGGACTCGCCAGTGCCCACGACATGGGCCGTGAGTACCGTGTACTGGCCGCCCTCGGTAAGACCGCCGTGCCAGTCCCACAGGTGCTCGCCTACTGCGAAGACGAGTCCCTGATCGGCGCGGACTTCTACCTCATGGAGTTCATCGACGGCGTCATCCTTGCCGATAAGCCCCCGGTCGCTGAGATCCCGGCGGGCTTCGCCACCACGCCTGCCGAACGGCACGCGATCGGCGCGGGCCTCATCGATGCCCTGGTCGCCCTGCATGCGGTGGACTACACTGCCGTCGGCCTGGCCGATTTCGGGCGCCCGGACGGGTACACCGCCCGGCAGGTGCGCCGCTGGGCAAACCAGTGGCACGAATGGCAGACCCGCGAATCCCCGGCAATGGAGGAACTGCTCCGCCGGCTCCAGGCTGCTGTGCCCGATAGCCCCGAGCACACCATCGTCCACGGTGACTTCCGCCTCGGGAACTGCATCCTCGACCGCGAATCACCCGGGACGGTGCGAGCTGTCCTCGACTGGGAGATGTCGACCCTCGGTGACCCAATCGCCGACCTCGGCTACTGCATGGTCTACTGGGGCGAACCCGGCGATCCTCCCGCCCGGTTCTCCGCGATGGACCTGAGCAAGGTCACCGCGAACCCCGGCTTCATGGCGCGCCGCGATCTCATCGAGCGCTATGCACAACAGACCGGGCGCGACGTCTCGACCGTCGACTTCTACGAGATGCTGGCCCGGGTAAAGCTGGCCGTCTTCGGCGAGCGCGGCTACGCACGGATCCTCCAGGCCGAGCGCGACGGCGTCGCCATCGTGGAAGCGCCATCGCGTCGCCAGGGCCGCCAGCGCTGCGACGAACACGTCGAGGTAGCGCTGGCCCTCGGGGATGCCTCTGAAAACCCGGCGCTCCGGGGTGAGCGAAGCTGACCGGAGCGCGTTCGAACCGGCGCCGATAGACTTGGCCTGTGTTCTACGAACTGCGGCAGTCGTACGAGCCGCGTGCATCGCTCATCCCGGTCGCGCGCCGTCTCACCCTGCCCACAGAGCTTTGGATGGGCGGCGCGAACGCGCTCCACGGTGAGCTGCTTGAGCCCGGCCGGCTCGCAGACACCTGGATCATCGACCTTGCCGGCGACCTGCCCGACACTCACCGTGAGGCCGCGGGCCTCTGGTTGCCGCGCGTCTTCACCGATAGCGAGACGGAGCCATCGAACTTCGATCGACTTTGCGACCTGGCTGAAAGCGTCGCAGCGGCGCTCACCGGCGCTCCCGCGGTTCCTGGCTGGCCGCACCCCTCGGAGCCCCCGTCCCGCCTCTACGTCATGTGCCAACAGGGCCTGAACCGCAGCGGCCTCGTCACCGGACTGATACTTCGCGCGCTCGGGCACAGCGTGGAAGAGACGCTTGCAGCCATCGCAACTCGCCGCGGTGCCCTGAACAACCAGACCTATGTCCGCCTGCTCCGCGGCGAAGCCCCAACTCGCTGACGCACCCGGTTCCGCATACTATCTCCAGCCATCACCCCCCGGGAGGCGTCCATGACTACCCCGCCCGTCGAAGCCGAGCGCGTCCGCTCCTACCTCATCACCCAGGCTGCGAAGCTCACGCTGCGGGAACTCGTCGAGAAGGTTCGAAAGGATACGCTGCCGCTCGCCGATGTCGCGGGCGCCATCCCCGCCGCACGGTTCGCCGAGATGCCGGGCGATGGCGAGTGGTCTGCAGCCCAGGTTTGGAACCACATCCTCACGATGAACAAGGACGGCGCCCGCGCCATCGAGTCGATCATCGAAAGTGGGGCGGCACCCGCGCTCGCCGCAGACGTCATCGGTAGTTCGATCGAGGGTACGCCCGCCACCGGCCCGGAGTGCTACCGCGTCATGCCGAACGGCGCACCGCATTGCTTGACCGGGTCCTTCGCGCCAATGGCGACGAACACCTCGACGTCACCCTGGACCATCCCTGGTTCGGCGACCTGAACTGGCGGGAGTGGCTCTTGTTCATGC
>JALOAP010000064.1 GCA_023228745.1 Dehalococcoidia bacterium
TCCTCGCTGCCGGAAAAATCGACGAGGCAGAGCGGCTGATGGAGGAGCGCCGCCAGTTCCTCGCCGAACACGGCATCACCATCCGGAAAATCAACCAGGCATACTTCGCCTTCTACGGCACGTACGCCGATACCCCCGCCTCCAGCGACCCGGTGGGCCCGAAGATCGAGCGCGTTTGGGAGCTGACCCAGGACGTCGGGCTCTTCCTGGTGCTCATGCGCGATGTGCGGAACACCCCCGATCTCGACCACCTGCTCGAACGGCTCGAAGCGGGCGCCCGCTGACCCAGGCGGCCTGCGGCGCAGCCCTTCCGCCGCCACCTCCAGCGGCGTAGGCTTCCGCGTATGACACTCCAACCTGGCCAACCGGCTCCCTCGTTCGTGCTCCTGGATAAGGCACGCACGAAGATCACGGAGCAGTCCTTTCCCGGCAAACACCTTGTCCTCGCGTTCTATCCACTCGCCTTCACCGGTGGCTGAACGTCCGAGATGACCGCCTTCCGGACGCACACCGATGCGTTCGTACGGGCGAATGCCCAGGTCCTGGGCATCTCGGTCGACTCCTTCGCTGCCGCAGGAAGGTTCCAGGAGGACCTGGGCCTCGAGTTCCCGCTCCTCAGCGACTTCCCGAAGAACCAGTGCGGCCGCGACTTCGGCACCTACAGCGAGGATTTCGGCATTCACAACCGCACAACCGTCGTCATCGACCGCGATGGCATCGTGTGTGGCGTCTACGTGGAGGCTCGGGACTTCGAATCACACCCCGTGTGGGCGCTCGAGACGTTGCGCGCGATGGGAGAGAACGTGGACTGATGGAGATCGTGAGCGCACGGCTGCGCCTCCGCCGCGCCACCGACGAAGAGGCCCTTCACCTCCTCCGCGGCCAGGCCCCGCCCGCGCTGCCGTGCGCCCACGGCTATCCCCATCCCGACACCCCCGACGCATTCGCCGCCCAGGTCGCCGGCCGCGAAGGCTTCGGCCCCTGGCTCATCCTCCGCTCGGCCGATGGTCATGCCGTCGGTGACATCGGCCTCGCGCCAGGCGAAGAGCAGGGAACGTACACCGGTGGCTACGGCATTGCGGAAAGCGTCCGCGGCCGCGGCTTCGCGACGGAGGCGCTGAGCGCGCTCCTTGCTGCACTCTGGCGGCACCGTCCGGATGCGGAACGTGTGCTGCTCGACACCAGGGTTTCGAACAACGCTTCACGCCGGGTGATGGAGAAGGCCGGTCTGCGCCAGGTCGGACAGGTTCGCGGCTCCTGCTTCTACCTTATCGAGCGAGGCGCCAGCTACCCCTAGCAGCCATCGATGCCCGCCGCGCCCGTAGCATTTGCAGTGGTCGCTCGGCCCGTTTTGCGGTGGACTTGCGGTGCTTCCGCGGCTCCCTTTCGAGCGCACTCACGCGCTACTGCCGCTAGACTCCCACCCATGCACTACAAGTGGCGCGCGCTCATTGCCGTCTGCTTCGGCACCTACATGGCGACGATGGATTTCAGCATCGTCAACGTGGCGCTCCCCCGGCTATCGCGCGAATTCGACGAGCCAGCCGACACCGTCGTCTGGGTCACCCTCACCTCCAGCCTCGTGGTCACTGGCCTCACGCTCACCGCCGGCCGCGCTGGTGACCTCTTCGGTCGCAAGCGGCTCTACGTCCTCGGGTGGCTGATCTTCACGGCTGGGATGGCGGCCGCCGGGTTGGCCCAGGGCGTCGAACAACTCATCGCCTTCCGCTTCATCCAGTCCATCGGTGTTGCACTCGCCATCGCCAACGGCAACGCCATTGTCACGGCAGCCTTCCCCGACAGTGAGCGCGGACGCGCCCTCGGGATGACTGGCGCCGTGGTTGGTGCGGGGCTCATGTCCGGCCCCATCCTGGGCGGGGCCTTGCTCTCGCTCTTTGGCTGGCAGGCCATCTTCTACATGCGCGTTCCCATCGGTCTCATCGCCCTGGCGATGGCGCTCCTCCTCATACGTGGCGACCGGCCGCCCGAGGCCGGCGAACGGCGGCTCGATATCCCCGGCGCCATCACCATCTTTCTCACCCTGGGCGCCTCCCTGCTGGCCGTGAACCGCGGGCGCGAATTTGGCTGGATGTCGCCCACGATCCTCGGGCTCTTCGCACTTTCGCTGGCCAGTTTCGTGGCATTCATTCGTATCGAATCCCGGGCGCCGAGCCCCGTACTGGCGCTCACGCTGTTCAAACACCGCAGTTTCTCGATCGGCGTCCTCAGCCTTGCGATCAACTTCGTCGGGCAATCCGCAGTCACGTTCCTGATGCCGTTCTACCTGATCAACGTGCGCGATTTCAGCGCGGCGCACACCGGCCTCATCGTCTCCACTGTCCCGCTCATGATGCTGCTCCTGTCGCCGGTCAGTGGCTACATCAGCGACCGCTGGGCCTTCCGGCTGCAGCCCAGCCTCGGCATTCTCCTCGTCGCACTTGGGCTCGTCGCACTCTCCAGCGTGGAGGCGTCCACGCCCGTGACAATGATCGTCCTGCGGCTCGCCGTTGTGGGTATTGGCACCTCGGTGTTCATGTCGCCCAACTCAAGCCAGATCATGGGCAGCGTACCCCGCACCATGCTGGGCACGGCCTCGGCCAGCGTGGCCACAGCCCGGAATGTGGGGAACGCCACGGGCCTCGCACTCGGCAGTGCCATCCTCACCGCAGTCGCCTCCGCGTCCACCGGCCTGCGCGGTGTCAAAGTCGATGACCTGCCTGAGGGGGCGGTGCTCGATGGCGTGCAGGCAGCGTTCCTCGTTGCGGGTATCGCCTCCGCACTCGCCCTCGTCCCGTCGCTCCTTCGCGGACGTCGGCAAGCGGAAGGCCTCACGCTCGAAGCAGTAGCTGCCAGCGAACCGCAGCGCGTCCGCTAGCAACGTCCCGGGAGGGCCCCGCCCCTCGGCCCGTTTCGCCAAGGTCGTCACCCGAGCCGCGTCGACGCGAATTACGGCCATGGATCGTATACTCGCGGCACCACCGCTCCGAAGGGGTCGCCATGTTCTTCCACGACGCACCAGAGCACGCTGCCTTCCGTGCCGAACTCCGTGAGTTCCTCGACAGGGAGGTCCCGGCGGAAGACTGGGACATGCGAAACGACCGTGAAGCAATGACCCCGGAGGAAGCGGCATTCACCCAGCAGTTCCGCAAGAAGCTGGCCGAAAAGGGCTGGCTCACCCTCGGCTGGCCAAAGGAATTTGGCGGCGCCGGCGCCAGCTACATGACGCAGACCGTCTACATGGAAGAAATGAGCTCGCGCGGCGCCCCCGGCGCATACGACCAGGGAGTGTGGCTCGCCGGCCCCGCACTCATGATGCACGGTACAGAGGAGCAGCAGGACCGCTGGCTCCCAAAAATGCGCGTCGGCGAATCGCGCTGGTGCCAGCTCTTCAGCGAACCCGGGGCCGGCTCCGACCTTGCTGCCCTCCAGACGCGCGCTGTCCGCGATGGCGACGAATACATCCTCAACGGCCAGAAGATCTGGACGAGCGGCGCCGACCACGCCGAGTGGGGCATCCTTCTCGCCCGCACCGACCCCGAAGCACCAAAGCACCGCGGCATCACCTACTTCATCGTCGACATGCGAACCCCCGGCATTACCATCCGGCCCCTGGTGAACGTGATGGGCAGCGCACACTTCAGCGAAGTCTTCTTCGACGATGTGCGTATCCCGGTCGATTGCCGGATCGGCGAAGAGAACCGCGGTTGGTATATCGCCACCACCACGCTCGACCAGGAGCGCAGCTCCATCAACCGCATCGTGATGAGCCGCTCCATGCTCTATAGCCTCATCGATTACGTCCGCGACACCGGTCACCTTCGCGACCGGGCCGAGATTCGCCACGAACTGGCGGCGCGCGCTATCGATTTCGAAATTGGCCGCTGGCTCTGCTACCGCGTCGCCGAAATGCAGTCCCAGGGCAAGGTGCCGAACTACGAAGCATCGATTTCAAAGGTGTTCGGGACCGAACTGCAGCGGCAAATGGGCATCACCGGCGTGCGCGTGGTAGGAATGTCCGGCCAGCTCGAGCCGCCATCGAAATACGCTCCCCTCCGGGGCCGCCTCGAACGGTGGGCACTGGCCGCACCCAGCTACACCGTCGCTGGCGGCACGAGCGAGGTGAACCGGAACATCATCGCCACCCGCGGCCTCGGCCTCCCCCGCGCCTGAGGCGCACTCTTCCGGGAGACCAGCGCTTCCTGCTAAGCTTCCAGCACAGCGTCCAGAGGGCGAGCCGCTTTTCGGCAGCGCCCGGCAACCTGGTTAAGCCTCCAAGGTGCCAAGACGACGCGGCCGTCGCACAAGTGACGGCAACAAAAGGCGGGTCGCAGGGCCCGCCCCTCCCCGGAGGGGATGCGGCCGCACCCGTGGCCAACCGCAAGCCCCTCCCCAGTGAGGGGCTTTTCGTTGCGCCGACGAGAGCCAACTCCCACTCCTGGCGCCATATTCGCGAGGGATCCCACATGTCCGAAAAGAAGCTGCTCACCTCCGAATCGGTCACGGAGGGGCATCCCGATAAGATCTGTGACCAGATCTCCGACGCCGTCCTCGATGACCTCCTCCGCCAGGACCCGCTCTCGCGCGTTGCCTGCGAAACAGCCGTCACCAACGGCCTCGTCCTCGTTACCGGCGAAATCACGACGGATGGCTACGCCGACATCCAGGGCCTCGTCCGCGAGACCATCAGGAACATCGGGTACACCTCGTCCGATATCGGCTTCGACGCCGAGACCTGTGGCGTCATCACCGCCATTGGCCAGCAGTCGCCCAACATCAAGGACGCCGTCGACCGGAGCTGGGAAGCACGCCACGGCGGCATCGAAAGCGTCGAACTCGATACCGGGGCCGGCGACCAGGGCATGATGTTCGGCTTCGCCTGTGACGAAGCGCAGGACCTTATGCCCCTCACCATCTCCCTCGCCCATCGGCTTACACGTCGTCTCGCCGAAGCCCGCAAGAGCGGCGAACTCCCCTGGCTCCGCCCCGACGGCAAATCCCAGGTCACCATCGAATACGACAACAACTGGCGGCCCCTTCGCGCCGAAGCCGTCGTTATCTCCACGCAGCACAGCCCCGATGTCGACAACGAAACCATCCGCACCGACATCCGTCGCCACATCATCGACACCATCGTCGATCCGTCGCTCATCGACGAAGACACCCGGATCTACATCAACCCGTCCGGGCGGTTTGTCATCGGTGGGCCCAAGGGCGATGCGGGCCTGACCGGGCGCAAGATCATTGTTGACACCTACGGCGGCATCGCCCGGCACGGCGGCGGTGCCTTCAGCGGTAAGGACCCGACGAAGGTTGACCGCTCCGCAGCTTACGCCGCCCGCTGGGTCGCCAAGAACATCGTCGCGGCCGGTCTCGCCAGCCGCTGCGAGTTCATGCTCTCCTACGCCATCGGCGTCGCCCAGCCGACGTCCATCGGCATCGAGACCTTCGGGACGGCTACCGTGCCAGAAGAGAAGATCCTCGCTGCTGCCCGGCAGCATTTCGACCTCCGCCCGGGCGCGATCATCCGCGACCTCGACCTGCGCCGCCCGATCTACAAGGCCACCGCGGCGTACGGCCACTTCGGCCGGGTCGATCTCGATGTCCCCTGGGAGCGCACGGATCGCGCCGCCGACCTTCGCGCGACGGCCGGCCTCGCATAGCCCCCGGCCCCGGTGGCGGCGGAGTGCCTTCGCACCGCGGGGCGAGCGGAGCCGCGTCTGATGCTAGACTGCCCTCACATGGACGCGATCGTCCTCGTCGGTGGCCAGGGAACGAGGCTCCGCCCGCTCACCACCAAGCGACATAAAAGCCTCGTGCCGCTCTGCAACCGCCCGGCCATCGAATACTTGCTCGCATGGCTGGAACGTTCCGGCATCCGTCGTGTGGTCCTCGCGCTTGGCCAGGACAACGAGGATCTTGCCGAGGCGTTCCCCGGTGGGCGCTGGGGAACGCTCCAGCTCTCCATCGTCCGCGAACGCGAGCGCCTCGAGTCGGGTGGGGCGATTCGGAACGCGGTCCGCTCCGAGGGCATCGAAGGCCGCTTTCTCGTCCTGAACGGCGATGTCTTCGTGGACTTCGATCTTCGTGCGGCACTGGCAGCCCACGAAGAGGCACAGGCCGAACTCACCCTCGCCCTCTACGAAGTTCCCGACCCCTCTCCATTCGGTGTCGCTGTACTGGACGACAAGCAGATGGTGACCGGCTTCGTTGAGAAGCCCCCACCGGGCACGGCGCCGAGCAACCTCGTGAACGCTGGCGTCTGGATCTTCGAGCCACACCTCGTCGACGAGATCCCCCAGGGTGCGGTCCGCGTGGAAGAGACGCTGTTCCCCTCGCTCGTTGGCCGCCGCCGGCGGGTGCTCGGTTGCGTATTCGATGGCCTCTGGGCCGACATCGGGACGCCCCAGCGCTACCTCGCCTTGAACCGCGCACTACTCGCATCCGCTTCCTGCCCCGCGCCATCGGCGAAGGTCGCGGAAGACGCCACCATCGAAGCCTCGGCGATTGGCCCCGGTTGCGAAGTAGCGCCCGGCGCCAGCATTTCCGACTCCGTCCTTTGGGAGAACGTGACGGTATGCGAAGGCGCCCACATCTCCAGCAGCATCGTTGCTAACGGCACCGTCATCGGTCCCGGTGCCGTCGTCGAACAGGCAGTCGTTGGGGCGGGCGTAACGATTTCGGCAGGCGCGCGGGTGCCCGCGGGCACCTCACTGGACGCTGGCGCGCGGTATGATGCCCCCAATGAGGGATAATCCGGTCCACTTTGGAACAGATGGCTGGCGCGCCATCATCGCCGACACCTTCACGTTCGAAAACGTCCGTGCCTGCTCCCAGGCGGTAGCGGACCACTTCTCCGAAACCTATGGAAAAGAGAGACCGATCGTCGTCGGTTTCGACACGCGGTTCCTCTCCGACGAGTTCGCGCAGGCGGTTGCGCGCGTGCTGGCCGGGAACGGCTTCACCGTACAACTCGCCGATCGGCCCGCGCCCACCCCGGCCCTGAGCTATCGGATTATCGAAGTTGGCGCCTGTGGTGGCGTCGTGGTCACGAGTTCCCACAACCCCTTCCGCTGGAACGGCATCAAGGTGAAGCCCCACTACGGCGGGAGCGCCAGCCCGGAGATCGTCGCGGACATCGAACAGCGCGTGCCCGCGATCCTCGACGCAGAAGACACCATCAAGGACGCCCCGCTCGACAGCGATGCCATCAGCCGCTTCGACCCGGTGCCCGGCTACCTCGAAACCCTCCGCCGGCAGGTAAACATCGACCGCCTCAAGAGTGCCGGCCTCAACGTTGCGGTGGACCCGATGTACGGCGCTGGCGCGGGCCTGGTCGCGCAGCTCCTCGATGGCGGCAGCACCCGTGTCACCGAGATCCATGACGAACGCAATCCCGCCTTCCCCGGCATCCGCGCACCCGAGCCGATCGAGTCGAATCTTGGCGCATTCCTTTCGCTCATAGCCAACGGCGATTTCGCCGCAGGCATCGCCACCGATGGCGATGCCGACCGTGTTGGCCTTGTCGATGAACGCGGCGCCTACGTCGACCAGCTCCGCACGTTTGGCCTGCTCGTGAACTATCTCCTCGGCGAGCGTGGCCTGCGCGGGCCCGTGGTGAAGTCCGTCACAACCTCGAACATGGCGACCCTCCTCGCCCGGCACTACGGTGTCCCGCTCTTCGAAACCCCCGTCGGGTTCAAGCACATCGGACCACTGATGATGCGCGAGGACGCCCTCATCGGTGGCGAAGAGTCTGGCGGCTACGGCTTCCGTGGCCACCTCCCCGAACGCGACGGCATCCTCGCAGGTCTCTTCCTGCTCGACTACGTCGCAGCTACCGGGAAGCCTCCCTCCGAGCTCCTGCAGCAGGTCTTCGCCATCACTGGACCGCACTTCTACGAACGTATCGACTTCGACCTCCAACCAGGGTCCAACGCCGCGGTACAGGCGAAGCTCAACGCGGCGAAGCCAACCGAAATCGCCGGCCGCCAGGTTGTCTCTGATGACCGGACCGATGGCTGGCGCTTCTTCATCCCCGAGGGCTGGCTGCTGCTCCGTCTTTCCGGGACCGAACCACTCCTCCGCATCTACACCGAAGTCACGGATGAATCACTAGTGAAACCTGTTCTCGAAGAGGGCAAGCGCCTCGCGGGGGTAGCCATATGAGTCGCCTCGACGACACTACCCTCCTCGCCCTCGACGCCGACGGCATGCTCGGACATATCCGCGTGCTCGGAGACGAGCTGGCCCGGGCCTGGGAGGCGTCCGAAGCCTACGAACTTCCCGCAGCCGCAGGGAGCGCCACCAGTGTCGTCATCGCCGGCATGGGCGGCTCTGCGACCGCCGGTGACTATCTCGCTGCCCTCAGCGCGACCTCCGCGGAGATTCCGGTCACCGTCGTGCGAGGC
Source organism: Dehalococcoidia bacterium (assembly GCA_023228745.1). GTDB lineage: Bacteria > Chloroflexota > Dehalococcoidia > Tepidiformales > Tepidiformaceae > JALOAP01. Next base: position 8,409 of record JALOAP010000064.1, read on the forward strand.
TACAGCCTCCCGAACTACGTCTCCGACCGCACCCTCGTGATCCTCTCCTCCTACAGCGGCAACACCGAGGAATCACTCTCCTGCTACGACGACGCCTGGAAACGCGGCGCCACCATCGTCGCCACCACCACCGGAGGACAGCTCGCTGAGCGAGCCCGCCGGGATGGCGTGCCAGTGTGGCCGATCAACTACCAGTCCGCGCCCCGTGCCGCACTTGGCCACAGCCTTGCGCCACTGCTTCGGATTGGCGCGCGGGTCGGGCTCTGTGCCGTTGATAGCGACGCCATCGCCAGGGTGAGGGAGCAGCACCGCGCGCTCGTCCAGCAGTTCGTGCCGGAGACCCCCGCGGCAAACAACCCCGCGAAGCAACTTGCCGAAGCGCTCCACGGTCGCGTGCCGTTCGTCATTGGCGCCGAGCACCTCGCTTCCGTGGCGTCACGCTTCAAGAACCAGGTTGCCGAGAATGGCAAATCACTCGCCGCAGCCGACGTCCTCCCCGAGGCGAACCACAACCTTGTCGTCGGACTTGGTACCGGCGCCAAAGGTGGCGAGTCCGTCTCGCTGGTGACCCTCGAATCGGAGCGGCTGTACGACGCCCGGGTACAGAAGCGCTTCGACGTCACCGCCCAGATCTTCGAAGAAGAAGGTGTTCCCCTGCACCGCCTCTCGATCGAAGGGGACAGCACCCTGTCCGAGATCCTGCTCGGCACCGCCTGGGGCGACTACGTGTCCGTTTACCTGGCGCTGCTGAACGGCGTTGACCCGGGCCCTGTACCCCAGATCGTTCGTCTAAAGGCGGCGCTGGAGCGTCTCGGAGGCTAGTTCACTGCCAGCAAACTAATGCCGTACGATTACTCTCGCTGCTTTTTCGGCCCAGGTTTGTCCCCTTGGCGTCACCGCCCCCCCCGTCCCAAGCCCTCGGTGAACTCCTGAACGAACGTCAGAAGTGGCTCCTGCTCGGGAGCCTTATGGTTTCGATGTTCATCGGTGCGCTCGACCAGACCATCATGTCGACCGCCGCACCGCGCATCGTCGCCGACCTCGGCGGCTTCGACCTGCTCTCGTGGGTCTTCACGAGCTACATGCTCGCCTCCACCGTGGTGGTCCCGCTGGTGGGCAAACTTTCGGATATCTACGGTCGGAAGTTGTTCCTGCTCGCCGGCATCGTCCTATTCCTGGTCGCCTCAGCGGGCTGCGGCGCAGCCCCGTCCATGCACACCCTCATCGCCTTCCGGGCGGTCCAGGGTGTGGGCGGCGGCATCATCTTCGCCTCGGTTTTCTCCGCCATCGGTGATATGTTCCCGCCCTCCGAGAGAGGGAAGTATATCGGCCTTTTCACCGGCACTTTCAGCCTCGCCAGTGTGCTCGGACCCACCTTCGGCGGCCTGCTCACCGACCACGTGGGCTGGCGCTGGGTGTTCTACATCAACGTTCCCGTTGGCGCTGTCGCCCTTCCCGCTATCTGGTACAACTTGCCGTTCCACTCCTCTGGCCGCCGCCCGCGGATCGACTTCCTCGGGGCGTTCCTGCTCTCCATCGCCACAGTCTCGCTCCTGCTTGGACTCGCATGGTCCGGCGAGGCGAATGGCTGGTCTGATAGCGTCACGGTCGGGCTGCTCGTTGCAGCCGTTGTCTTCACCGGCGCCTTTGCCGTCCAGGAACTCCGGCACCCCGAGCCCATCATTCCGTTCCACCTCTTCCGCACCCGTGAGTTTCTCCTCGGCAACCTCATCGTCTTCACGATCGGCATCGCGATGACGGGGACGATCCCCTACCTGCCGACCTTCGTGCAAACAGCGATGGACGCCAGCGCGGCCGCTTCCGGCCTGATCACCACGCCACAGTCACTCGGTCTGCTCTTCACGAGCATCGTCGGTGGCCAGGTCCTCTCGCGGACCGGGCATTACCGCTGGCTCACCATCACCGGCGCGCTGCTCATGTTGCTCAGCGTCTCGCTCATGCTCACGCTCGGGCCCGGCTCCGAGAAGTGGCGTGTGAGTGCCTTCATGGTCATCCTCGGCCTCGGTTCCGGGCTCGCAATGCCAACCATGTCTGTCGTCATCCAAAATGCAGTGCCCCACCAATTTCTCGGCGTGGCCACGAGTTCACGGCAGTTCTTCATGCAGATCGGAGGCGTGCTCGGGGCCGCCATCTTCGGTGTCGTGCTCACGGCAACGTTCCAGGCGCAGTTCGACGCCAACCTCGGGGCCGAGGCGCGTGCTGTCATCCCGCCCGCCACCGTCGACAAGTTCAACGACCCCACGCTCGCGCTCGACGAGGCTACCTACGCGGCGGTCCAGGGCGAGGTACTGGCGCTTCCCGGTGGCGAGGCAGCGCTGCGCGACGCACAGGCCACACAAAAGGACGCGATAACCACCGCGCTCCATCGCATCTTCACCATCGCCATGGTCATCGTCGTGGCGACGGTCGGCCTCGCGCTGCTGCTGAAGGAGATTCCGCTTCGCCGCGCCTTCGGCGAAGCGCCTGCGAGTGGCGAGGGTCAGGCGGAAGAACCTCCGGT
>JALOAP010000065.1 GCA_023228745.1 Dehalococcoidia bacterium
GCGCACCCGACCCGGTGCTGCTCGCCCGGGATGTCGCGAATCACCTGCGCGGGCTGCAAGCAGCTCTCGAGCGGAGCTGTGCACGCGACCGGGCACGCTTCGAGCACATCCGCGCGCGCATTGCGGGGCTCGACCCGCGTGCTACCCTCGCGCGTGGCTTCGCCATCGTGCAGGATGCGAAGTCGCGAAAGGTTATCAACACCGTGAAGCGAGTGAAGCCGGGGGCCCGGCTTTCGGTCGCGGTGACCGACGGCGCCTTCTGGACAGAGGTGAGTTAGGTGGCGGAACAGTCGTTCGAAGAGCTCTATGCGACGCTGGAGGAGAAGGCGCGCAAACTCGAACAGGGCAATCTCCCGCTCGAAGAGTCGCTGAAGCTGTACGAAGAGGGTGTCGCCCTGGTCGATGCGCTGAAGGAGATCCTGGAGGGGGCAGAACTGCGCGTCCGCACGCTGCAAGTCCGGCTCGAAGACGACCAAGCACACCTGCGCGAGGTCGAAGCCGAATATGGCACGGACTTCGATGACTGACCCACTACGCATCGCATGGCTCACGACGGGGCGAGGGCCCGGCTCCTACGGTGCGCTGGAGTATGTGCTCCAGGCGATTGATGGCGGGCTGCCGGTGAACATCGAGGTCGTGTTTGTGAACCGCGACCCTGGCGAGGCTGAAGCAACCGATTCACTGCTGGAGTTGGTGCGCGCGAAAGACATCCCACTCCTGACGCGCTCAAGCGTGCGGTTCCGGCGGGAGCGCGGCGGCCGCGTTTCAAAGCCCGGAGAGCCACTCCCAGCCTGGCGCACAGAGTTCGATAACGCCGTGGCCGAACAGCTCGCACAGTACGAATTCGACCTCGGTGTGATGTTCGGCTACATGCTCATCGCCACGGAGCCTCTCTATAGCCGGTTCCGCTTCATCAACGATCACCCGGCGCTCCCGAACGGCCCGGTCGGGACCTGGCAGGAGGTCATCCGCGAGGTGATGGATAAGGGGCTGACTGAGTCGGGCTGCATGATGAACGTGGTGACCGGTGATGTGGACCGCGGGCCTGTGGTGAGCTACTGCCGCTATCCCATCCGCGATGACGCCACGGCGGCGCTCTGGCGCGAGTTCGCCGCGGAGCCACCCGAGGACCGGCAGGCCTACGACGAAACGCCGCTTTTCGCAGCGATCCGGCGCCGCGGGGTGCTGCGCGAACGGCCATTCCTGGTGGAAACGCTGCGGGCCATCGCAGCGGGCACGCTCGCGGTGCCGCCCCCAGTCCCCGTAGACCTGACCGAACAGGTGGAGCAAGCGGTCGCCCGCTTCGCTGTTTCGTAAAGACCAGCAACGCCGCCGTGAGCTGCGCGATACGTTCTCGGCCGCGGCTTGGTTATACTCCCGCAATGACCGAAGTCACCAGCGCGGCCTGCCCGGACTGCGGCGCAGCCTACGAATTGACCGATAACTACTGCCGGCGTTGCGGGATGTACCTCGCCGCTGCGCGCCCTTCGACCTCGCTGACCGCCGAGCACCAGGCCCGCGCGCTCGAGCCGGTGCGCGCGGGCCTACCCGTCCCGGTGAAGCGCGCAGCGACGGCACTGGCGATCGGGACCGCGCTGCAAATCGGCGTCGGTCTCGCCGGCAAGTATCTTGCGGGGCAAGCGGCGAAGGGCGCCGTAACGTCCGCGACGAAGCAGGCGGTCGCCAGGCCACGCGGCCGCGAAGTCGCGAACGCCGTCGATCAGCACCCCGAGCCGAGTGAAGCCACCGCGATCAGCGAAACTGTGCTCATCCGCCGGGTGTGGGTGCGACGCGGGTAGCCGCGATACCACACTTGCGAATATGATCCCTCTTGGTGAGCAGTCCCGGTAAGCCACAGGCGGAGGCCTGCGGTACGCTGTTTAGGTGACCCTCCAGCTCGACCGCGCGGAGCGGAACCTCATCCTCGCCCTGCTCTGCGTAGCCTCCTTCGCCGTCGTCTTCAACAACCTCATCATCACGCCCATCCTGCCGGATATCTCGGAGGACCTGGGGGTGCGTGTCGCGGTTGCGGGGCTCCTGGTGACCGTCTACGCCATCGTCGGTGGGGTCGCGGCCATCTTCTCCGGGCCATTCATCGACCGCATCGGCCGGAAGCCGATCGTGGTTGCGGGCATGTCGACACTGGTGGTCGCAACCGCCCTCTCGGCCGTCTCTCCCCACTTCGTCTTGCTGGCGGCCTCGCGCGGGCTGGCTGGCTTCGGCGTGGCATGCCTCACACCGGCGGTTTTCTCGGCCGTTGGCGACTACTTCAAGTACGAAGAGCGCGGCCGGGCCATGTCGTGGGTCATCAGCGCGAACACGAGTGCCAGCATTCTTGGCGTGCCCGCCGGGGCGGTCATCTCGGGCCTGTTGTCGTGGCGGCTCACGTTCGTGCTCATTGCCGGTCTGTGCCTCGTCTTCACCTGGCTGCTCTTTCGTCACCTCCCCTCGGACCCACCACGCCACTCCGCGGCCACACGCGAAGGCTTACGATCGATCCTCGAGGTGCTGGGAGACCTGCAGACGTCGATGGCGCTTTTTTCGAACTTCCTCTCCACCGCGTACTGGTTCGTGTTCGTCACCTACATGGGCGCCTACTTTTACGACGAGTTCGGGCTTGCGAAGTGGGCGCTCGGTGGTCTGACGATGGTCATGGGCCTTGGCGTGCTTCTTGGGAGCAACATCGGCGGCCGCCTTTCGGACCGCATCGGGAAGCAGCCGATCATCGTCTGGGCCAGCGGATTCTGTGCGGGCCTCATTCTGCTCGAAACGACTGTGGCACCGAACCTTGTGGTCGCGGGCGTGCTGCTGTTCCTGTTCGCCGGGTTCGGTGGCGCGCGCTTCGCGAGCGCACAGGCGGTAATGACCCAGATGTCGCCGCACCGCCGCGGGACCGTGATGGCGCTCAGTGCTTCGGGGCAGCAGTTCGGCATCGTGATCGGATCGGGGCTCGGGGCGGCCGCGCTCGCGCTGGGCGGATATGTCGCACTGGGACCCACCTCAGCACTGCTGGCCATCGCGTCGCTTATCACCTACGCGGTATTCGTCGATGAAGGGAGCCTCATCAGTGAGGAGATCGCAACGAGCGAGGCCTCACCTCCACCAGAACGCCGCGAGGCACCAGCCTGACTGTCCCCTTGCCCGGCCGCTGACGACAATGCGGGAGTGAGTGAACAGAACCCGATCCCGCGCGTTGTGTCATCCAGCGTCGTCTACGCGGGCCACCTCTTCGATGTAGACCTCGACATCCTCGCGATGCCAAACGGCACGGAGGCGCGGCGGGAGATCATCAAGCACCCAGGGGCGGTGTGCATGGTCCCAGTGACGGCGAAGGGCGACCTGCTGCTCGTCACGCAGTATCGCCACGCGGCGGGAAAACGGCTCCTCGAACTCCCGGCGGGCACGCTCGAAACGGATGAGGATCCCGGTGTCGCGGCAGTGCGCGAGCTGCAGGAGGAGGTCGGGATGCGACCCGGGAGGGTTGAAAGCATAGGCGGCTTCTTCGTGGCCCCGGGATATACGACGGAGTACATCCACCTTTTCATCTGCGACGATCTGCGGGTCGATCCGCTCGATGGAGATGACGACGAGGACATCGAGGTACACACGCTATCGTTGGAGGAGGCGATCGCGGGGATAGAGGCTGGTACCATCGTGGATGGCAAGTCCGTGATCGGCCTTTTGCGATATGCGCGTCTCATCCATCGATAAAGTCAATGGTGCAATGCACGGGCCTCGCTTGTTGCCAATGAAAAGGCGGGCGTAGGATTCCGAGGGGTTGAGAAGCACCGGCGCCTGGATCCCGGAACTACCATAGGTACACCCCTGGAGGTGGGCATGCTCAGCGGGACGTCACGTCCGCGTAGCGGTCCGATGGAAGTCGTTCGCACGAAGCCACGGCCGCACGCGTGGGTATTGGAGTTTTACAGTTCGGCCGTCGGCAAGAAGGCCGTCATGGCGGTCACCGGCATTCTCCTGCTGGGCTTTGTGCTGGCCCACATGGTTGGAAACCTGAAGGTCTACGACAGTGCGGGCCACATGAACGCGTACGGCGAATACCTGCGCGAAATCGGTGAGCCGATCCTGCCGCACACCGGGTTCCTCTGGATCCTGCGCAGCGTGCTCATCCTTGCGTTCGTGCTGCACATTCACGCTGCCGCGTCGCTCACATTTATGAACCGCCGCGCCCGGCCGGAAGGCTACAAAGGCGGCCGCAAGTATGTGGCGGCAACCTACGCGGCCCGCACGATGCGCTGGAGCGGCATCATCGTGGGCGCGTTCATCATCTTCCACCTGATGGACCTGACCTGGGGGAACGCAAACCCCGACTTCCAGCGCGGAGAGCCGTACCAGAACCTGGTAGCCAGCTTCCAGCGTGAGCCCGTCGCGATCGTCTACATCGTCGCGAACCTGCTGCTGGGGATGCACATCTTCCACGGGGCATGGAGCCTGTTCCAATCCCTGGGGTGGAACAATCCCCGGTTCAATCCATGGCGGAAGGGGTTCGCCTACGCATTCGCCGCGATTATCGTCATCGGGAACGTTTCGTTCCCCATCGCCGTGATGACGGGCATCGTCGACTAAGAGGGACAGGAACATGCTGGACAGCAAAATTCCGCCAGGACCATTGGCGGACAAATGGGACAATCACCGCTTCGATACGAAGCTGGTGGCGCCGCAAAACCGACGCAAGTTCGAGATTATCGTCGTTGGGACGGGCCTCGCCGGTGCGGCAGCCGCCGCGACGCTCGGGGAGCAGGGCTACAACGTGAAGTCGTTCTGCTTCCAGGACAGCCCCCGGCGCGCCCATAGCATCGCCGCACAGGGCGGCATCAACGCGGCGAAGAACTACAAGAACGACGGGGACAGCATCTACCGCCTCTTCTACGACACTGTGAAGGGCGGCGACTACCGCGCTCGCGAAGCGAACGTGTACCGGCTGGCGCAGGTCAGCGTCGAGATCATCGACCAGTGTGCGGCGCAGGGCGTCCCCTTCGCGCGAGAGTACGGCGGCCTGCTCGACAATCGCTCGTTCGGCGGCGCGCAGGTCTCGCGGACGTTCTATGCCCGCGGTCAGACGGGCCAGCAGCTCGAGCTCGGCGCCTACCAGGCACTCTCCCGGCAGATCGAACTGGGGACCGTAAAAATGTACCCCCGCCACGAGATGCTCGAGCTCGTCATCAAGGACGGCCGGGCGGTCGGCATCGTGGTGCGAAACCTGGTGACCGGCGAGATCGAGTCCCACTCGGCGCACGCGGTGGTGCTCGCTACGGGCGGCTACAGCAACGTCTTCTTCCTTGCGACGGGCGCCAAGGGCTGCAACGTGACAGCGATCTGGCGGGCGCACCGGAAGGGCGCTTATTTCGCCAACCCGTGCTTCACGCAGATCCACCCCACCTGCATTCCCCAGAGTGGCGAATACCAGTCGAAGTTGACGCTCATGAGCGAGTCGCTTCGCAACGATGGCCGCGTCTGGAGTGCGGCGCGCCAAGGCGAGACCCGCAACCCGAACGACATCCCCGTCGAGGAGCGGGACTACTTCCTTGAGCGGCGCTACCCTGCCTTCGCGAACCTGGTGCCGCGCGACGTGGCTTCGCGCGCGGCGAAGCACCAGGTGGACCAGGGCCTCGGTGTCGGTGAATTGCACAACGGCGTCTACCTGGACTTCCGGGACGCCATCCAGCGGCTCGGCCGCTCCGTGATCGAACAGCGCTACGGCAACCTGTTCGACATGTACCGCAACATCACGGGCGATGACCCGTACCAGGTGCCCATGCGCATCTACCCGGCACCGCACTACACGATGGGCGGGCTCTGGGTGGACTACAACCTGATGAGCAACGTGCCCGGCCTGTTCGTCATCGGCGAAGCGAACTTCTCCGACCACGGTGCGAACCGGCTCGGTGCGAGCGCGCTGATGCAGGGGCTGGCCGACGGCTACTTTGTGCTGCCGGCGACCATCACCAGCGAGCTGGCGAATCAGCTCGGGTCGCCCGTCCCGGACCCGAACGGCCAGGAATTCAAGGAGGCCGAGGAGGCCGTCCGCGAGCGGACCAGCCGTCTGCTCAGCGTGCGTGGCAAGCGCTCGGTCGACTCGTTCCACCGGCAGCTCGGCCGCATCCTCTGGGAACACTGCGGGATGGCTCGCAACGCCAACGGCCTGAAGCAGGCGCGCGCCGAGATCTATGACCTTCGCGAGGAGTTCTGGTCGGACGTGAAGGTACTCGGCGACGGTGAGTCCCTGAACCAGTCGCTGGAGAAGGCGGGCCGGCTGGCCGACTTCTTCGAACTCGGCATGTTGATGTGCCAGGACGCGTACGAGCGGGAAGAATCGTGCGGTGGCCACTTCCGCGAGGAGTACCAGACGCCCGATGGCGAGGCACTGCGCGACGACGAGAACTTCGCCTACGTGGCCGCCTGGGAATACGAGGGCGAGGAGAAGCCCGCGACGCTGCACAAGGAAACGCTCGAGTTCGAATACGCTCATCCGACGCAGAGGAGCTACAAGTGACCCTCAATCTCACACTCAAGGTCTGGCGGCAGACGGATCCCGGCACCCCGGGCGACTTCGAGACCTACAAGATCGACGGCATCAACGAAGACGCGTCCTTCCTCGAGATGCTCGACATTCTCAACGAACGCCTCATCGAAGCGGATAAGGAACCGGTGGCGTTCGACCACGACTGCCGCGAGGGCATCTGTGGCGCCTGTGGCGTTGTTATCAACGGGACACCCCATGGTCCGGTTCGTGGCGTAACCACCTGCCAGCTCCACATGCGGAACTTCGAGGACGGCGACACGATTGTCGTGGAGCCGTGGCGCGCCCGGGCCTTCCCGATCATCAAGGACCTGGTGGTGGACCGGAGCTCGCTCGATCGCATCATCCAGGCTGGCGGCTACATCACGGCGCCGACAGGGGGCGCGCGTGATGCGAACCTGACGCTCGTACCGAAGTCCGTTGCCGACCAGGCGATGGATGCCGCGGCCTGCATCGGCTGCGGCGCCTGCGTGGCGGCCTGCCCGAACAGCGCCGCGCAACTGTTCACCTCGGCGAAGGTTTCGCACCTGAACTTGCTGCCGCAGGGCCAGCCGGAGCGCTGGGCGCGGACTGTGGCCATGGTCGACCGCATGGAAGACCAGTTCGGAAGCTGCACCAACTATCGCGAATGCGAGGCCGTCTGCCCCGCCGGTATCAGCGTCGACTTCATCGCGAAGATGAACCGCGACTACCTGAAGGCGAAGTTCAAGGACCGGCGCTCGCTGGTCCGCCAGGCGGACGTCTCCGACGAGTAATCAACCAGAAGGGGGTGGCCAATGGCCACCCCCTCCTTCCTCCGTGTGATTTGTGGGCGCTCCGCCTTAGCGCGGGGCCATGCGAATCCCGCCATCCAGCCGGATGGTTTCGCCATTCAGCATCGGATTCTCGACGATGTGGACGGCCAGGCTCGCGTATTCCTCCGGACGGCCAAGGCGCTGCGGGAACGGCACGCTGGCTCCGAGCGACTTCTGCACTTCCTCCGGGAGGCCCATGAGCATCGGCGTAAGGAAAAGCCCCGGGGCGATGGTGTTGCAGCGGATGCCATCACGCGCGAGGTCGCGGGCGATGGGGAGTGTCATCCCCACCACGCCGCCCTTCGACGCAGAATAGGCCGCCTGGCCGATCTGGCCCTCGAACGCCGCCACCGAGGCGGTATTGATGCAGACGCCCCGCTCGCCATCGGCTGTCGGATCGTTGCGGAACATACGTGCTGCGGCCAGCCGGGTGACATTGAATGTCCCGATGAGGTTCACTTCGATGACGCGCCGGAAGGCCGCGAGATCGTGCACGGAGCCATCGCGGGACGCCGTCTTGGTAGCGATGCCGATCCCCGCGCAGTTGACGACGACGTGGATACCGCCGAACGCCTCCACCGCGCGGTCGAGGGCAGGGGCAACCTGTTCTTCGTTCGCAACATCGGCCTGGGCAAAGAAGCTCCCGTTCCCGAGCGACTGCGCAACCTCCTCGCCCTTGAGGTCGAGTACCAGTACCTTCGCGCCCTTCGCGGCGAAAGCGCGTGCCGTGGCTTCGCCCAGGCCCGAACCTCCGCCCGTGACGACGACGCCGATTCCGTTGATGTCCATTCAGGTGCTCCTGTGAGTTATCGTGATCGCGTTCTACCACGCTTGCGCTTCAGCGGCACGGGGAAGCAGATGGACGACCTGGAGTTCCTTTCCGATGGCCCGTACGACGGACCAGGCACGGTGGTGCTCGGCCATGGGGCGGGCGCGCCGATGGACAGCCCGTTCATGGCACACATCGCATCGGCGCTCGCGACCCACGGGCTCCGCGTGGTGCGGTTCGAGTTCCCGTACATGCAAGCACGGCGAACAACCGGCCAGCGAAAGCCACCCGACCGCGAACCGGTCCTGCTGGAGATGTGGCGCAGAGTGGTCGACCAACTCGGTGGGGGCGAACGGCTGGTAATCGGAGGCAAGTCGATGGGCGGAAGAATGGCGAGTATGGTCGCGGACGAGGTGAACGCACGGGGCCTGGTGTGCCTCGGCTACCCATTCCACGCGCCCGGCCGGCCAGAGAAGCCAAGGGTCGCCCACCTGCTCGAGCTGCGGACGCCGGCGCTCATCGTCCAGGGGACCCGTGACCCGTTCGGCTCCCCGGACGAAGTCGCGGGCTACGGGCTGCCGAACCGGATCCGTGTCCACTGGATCGAAGATGGCGACCACGATTTCAAGCCACGAAAAGCTTCTGGGCGCACTCAGCAACAGAACTGGGACGAGGCAGCGGAACAGGTGGCGACTTTCGTTGCGACGCTCTAGCTGAGGCCGCAGAGGTCGAGGGGCTCGCCGGGTGCCGGGCAACCCCCGGCCGTCCAGACGATGTAATCAAGCTCGCCGGTAGAAATCCCCGCGCGCGCAAGCTCCCAGGCGAGCTCCGCCCGGTGCTGACTCGAATGCGAGAGCACCTGAGCGACCAGCACGGACCTGGGGAATGATCGCCTCCACCATGGGACGAACAGCTCACCGGTGAGCGCCGCCTCGTCGAGGGGCTCGACTGCCGGGACAAACGCCGCCCCGGTCTCATCGCTATAGCGGAGCAAGCCCTCCAGGTCGCGAGGTGCCTCCGGCTCGACCATGTTTTCGCGCAGGAGGTCGAGAAAACCCCGCTCGACGAGCGCCAGGTGATGGGCGCGTTCGAGGAGTTGGTCGCCGTCGTAGCAAGCCCGTTCGAGCACCTCGGGGCGGTGACGGAAAGCAGCGAGGACGGTGTGATTGGCCCAACCATTGTGCCGAACCTGGTCAACGAGGATGTTCACCGAGTTCCTCCTGTCACGAAACGCGACGGCTCACCATAGCCGAGCGAGCGCCGGGGTGCACAGATGGCGTTTCGGCGGCAGAGACCCGCAGGCTCTTACTCCGCAGTGAGCCGCGTGTCTCGTTCGCCCTCACCCCGCGCCAACTCAGAGACGCGGTGGGAGAGACGCGCCGACCCGTTGACCAATGGCCCGAATTTCCACGCCACCGCTTCTTCGAACACCTCCGCGGTCGCACGGGGGACAGAACCCTCGCTCGCCATGATCCAGGAGCCGGCGAGCAGGCGCAGATGGTAGACCGCGGCGCCCCGGTAGAGTCCACCATCGAGCCGCTCCACGAGGTCTGGCTCTTCGCGGGCGACGGTCTCGGCGAGTGCCTGTGCTGGCCGGGCGACGAACGGGTCGAGGTCCACAACGCGGCCGAACGAGGTCATGAGCCGGCCATAGAGTTGTTCGTCTATCCGCGGTTTTCGTCGAAAGAGCCCCATGGACCTCCCCTACAGATGCCACGGATCATCTTACAACTGGGTTAGGATGTGGCCGTGAAAGCGCAGGAGACCAGGCGCCCGGTAACCGGACTCATCCTCGCGGGGGGGAAGAGCCGCCGGTTCGGCTCGGATAAGGCGTGGGCGGAGTTCCACGGCCGGACCCTGCTGCAGTGGGTGGCAGATGGGGTCGCGGCTGCCTGTTCGGAGGTCCTGATCGTCCACGCTGCCGGCCAGTTGCTCCCGCCGATCCAGGTCCCGGTGCCCGTCCGTTGCGTGCAGGACGAGTTCGAGGAGATGGGCCCGCTGGCGGGGCTGATCACAGGGTTTCCGCACATCCAACATGAATACTGTGTCTCCGCCTCCGTGGACGTCCCGTTGCTCCAGCCGGGAGTGGTCCGGCGGATCGCGGAGCGGGCAGTTGGCCACGACGTCGCCGTGCCGTACGTCGGCGGATTTCGGCAGCCACTCATCGCTGGATACCGGCCTGCGACCTGCCTGGCACCGTTTCGCCGCAGCCTCCTGGGGGGCGATCGCCGAATCCTTGCTGCCTATGCGGGCCTCAACGTGACTGAGGTGACCGAAGACGATCTGCTAGACATGGATCGCGACCTGCGCAGCTTCAAGAACGCGAACCGCCCGGATGCGCTGCAGGAGCTTTCCGGCATCCTCTGTGGGACGCCCGTAGAGGGCGAAAACAGCTCGCTCGACCGCGTGTAGTGGCCGTTTCGGCGGTCTTGGACCAGCAGTGCGGGCTGGTTGACATGCCTTATCCGCTCCCTATGATCGGTTCGAGTGCGGGTGGGTCATTCGCGTTTGCCGCCGCACACATTACGAACCGGGCGATGGATGGGCTCCGGTAGAGTACGGACCCCCCAGCTCGCCCTGTTCCCGCGGCCGCCAGGAGGTGGCTGGGGAGGGGGTACTTGTGACGACGCTCGAACGGCCGCGAACACTCGGTGAACTGAAGGCTTCCGGATACCAGGTCCTGCCAGTCCGCGAAGAGATGCGGCGCAACTTGATCGCAAAGATCCGGAACAACGAGCCACTGTTCCCCGGTGTGTTCGGCTACGAAGAGACGGTCATCCCACACATCGTGATTCCG
>JALOAP010000066.1 GCA_023228745.1 Dehalococcoidia bacterium
CAATAACCTCCCCCCTACTCAATAACTCCATATCAATCCCCCCTCTACTCAAGTATTCCCAAAATCCCAAAACCCCTTTTTACCCCCGTGTGTTACGGGCAATTACTACGTTCCCCCCCAGGGGCCCCGCGCCCCGGTCCCCCCCGGGCCCATCACATATCGTTGGCCCAGTCTGTCTGCGTCCCTGCCGGTCGGGGCGTGAGAGGATGGGCACGATCGAGCCATGTCATTACCATAGTTTACAGAACGTATCTTATAAGACATTGTATAAATATACTGTGTATATACAAAGGGTTACGGTGTCAATCCCCATTACGGGTATTGCTATCTATGCACAGAGAGGTGTTATCCACAGGGCTATCAACATCTATTGCCTGGGCCGACCATCCATCCCGAATGCTCTGGGCCAGCTCTGGCGTGATCGTGATCGCATCGCCCTGAATCACTTGTTGGATCAAAACGCTGGGTGTGTGTGATGGCAAAATACCTATTGCGCTAAGCAGTGCGGTTGATCCCTTGAATCCATGCTCCCTGACTTGTGCGCTTGTATCCTCGGCTTGATAGGCTTGTATTGCGTATGTGATATTGTCGGCGGCTTTGGGGATAGTTTGTTTGATTATCCTATCCCGGATGCCATCTATAATATCTTTTGCAGTTTGGGTTTGGAGTGCTCTTGATATAGTGCTTTCGTGCACGCCCATTGCTTGCGCAACCTTTCGTTGCCTTGTACCTTTGGCGACCAGTTTAGCGGCTTGGGCGATCTCCTGGAGTTCCATTACAGCAGCCTCCAGCAGAATGCACAATGTCCTTGCTTGGTATCTGATATGCGTTGAGTAGTGTTACAGTGTAGGCAGGTAATCGAATCGTTGGATGTGTTCATGGTGGGAGGCAGCCGCCGAACCGCTTGGGGGTTTACCTCATTCAATGGTTTCATGGTTTGGATGCTCCCACCTATTTCTTGTATGATCGTTTGGAGCGCGATCATTTCACCGTCGGTTTGGTAGAATGTAACCTTATTCCATTTAAGGAGCGTTCCCGTTTTGGCTGGCCCCCGTTCTGGCGTTTCATCGTGCCGTTGTTTTGTATCGTGCCGCCCTTGGTCTGGTCTTTTGCTTGATCAACTTATGCTTTCCTAACCTAACTTTTACCTGATTTTTACACTTTTGTCAAGTGTTTATTTTCTATCCACCCTTTTTTCTCATTCTTTTGGCCCTGCGCAGCGTTTTTATTTTCGAGACGGGTCAAGGTTCGTCTTGCCTGTGAAATATCCATGCTTTTTCAGGGATTCTCACAGATTTGGCCTTATTTTCGGCTATATTTGGCATGGTTCCCTTATATTTGGCATGGTTCCCTGTTTAGTTTGTATCCATGCAAATTTTTATTTGCTATGATTGCAGGGGGTTACGGTAGGTAATGGTAAGTTTGGCATGGGTTATGCTCTATATCAAGACAAAAGATAAAAATAAAAACAAAGGAGGAAAGGAAAATGAACGTTTATGAAATCATCACGGAAGAGATTTTAAAAAAACTGGAAAGCGGAGAAGTGCCTTGGCTCCAACCATGGACCGGCGGCGGCTATCCAAAAAACCTTGTGAGCAAAAAGGAATATAGGGGAATAAACGTTTTCATGCTCTCCTGTTCGCGCTATGCTTCGCCTTATTGGGTCAGCTATAAGCAGGCGCAGGAGTTGGGCGGAAATGTTAAGAAAGGCGAAAAGTCAACAATTGTTGTTTTTTGGAAACAAATCAGGGTCAAGGATAATGACGGGGAAGTTGGCGAAGATGGCGAGTTATCATCAAAAACCTTGCCCTTTCTGCGATACTACCGAGTTTTTAATGTGGAGCAGTGCGAAGGGTTAGATGATAAGGTTCCTAATGCCGGACCCGCAAATCCAGATTTTCAGCCAATCGAAGCCTGTGAGAGCGTCGTTGATGGCATGCCAAACAGACCTGAGATCCAGCATCAGGAACCAAGGGCATATTATCACCCAAAGGATGATTTTGTCAATATGCCAAACAAAGAAAATTTCGACAAGGAAGAGTTTTATTATTCCGTGCTATTCCATGAGCTGGGGCATTCAACCGGGCATGAGAAAAGACTTGCCCGGAAAAAACAAGATGACTGGTCCATGTTTGGATCAGAAAAATACTCCAAAGAGGAGCTGGTTGCAGAAATGACGGCGGCTTTCCTTTGCGGCCATTGCGGGATTGAAAGGGAAACAATCGACAATTCAGCGGCATATATCCAGAATTGGAGCAAGAGATTAAAAGAAGATAAAAAGATGATTGTTCTCGCGGCGGCACAGGCGCAAAAAGCGGCGGATTATATCAGGGGTATAAAACACGAATGACTCTAACACATCCGGGCCGCGCATGGACACGCGGAGAAAGGGAAAGACATGCAATACCAGGACATTAAGAGGGGTGTGGGAAGGCCGCCAAAAGGGGAAACGATTTGTCGTGTTACGGTGCGGCTTGACGAGGATTATTATAACAAAGTGGTCCGGAAAATGAAGTTGGAGCGTCGGGCTACGATGGCGGATACGGTTAGGGTTATCTTGATTGAGTATTTCGACGCAAGAAAGGAGGGGTGAAAGATGGCTCGGATATACCAGAAAGCGCAAAAAGGAAAATGGGTTAATATAATCGTCAGAACAAATGCAACAATGGCGACAGAAAAACATGATGAAGTGATCGCTAAATTTACTCACTCTGGAGATGCTTATATGTGGGCTTGTGAAATAGCAAAGCGGTTTGACGACAACCATTTGATTATTCTGCAATGAAAGTGGGTGCATAATGGCTGACTTATTCATCCGCAAAATGGATAGGGAATTAAGACAGGCGCTCAAAGTCCAGGCCGCCAGGGAGGGTCGCACAATGACCGAGATCATTATTGAGCTGATTAAACTATACTTAATTCAAAAAGAAGAGGAAAGGAGAAGTGAGAGATGATACTAAAAATATGGGATAACGGCGGAAAAACTTTTGATCGCTATATGGTGCGGATTCGTAATGACTATTACGTCATGAGCAATAACCCATTGAGCCCACAAGGGATTAACCAGTATTGTTGGAGTTACGGGGATTTGAAAGAAGGTAGGCATTTAGGTAAACTGATTTATAATTGCGGGTCGGGAAACTACAGAGCATTACCTAATGATGTGCGGATTGCTATTGCAGATAGAACCTGAAAGGAGGGGGGAAAGATGACATATAAGCTGAAGATTCATAACGAAATACCCTTGTTCTCGTATCAAATACCGACAAAGGCGACAAGATGGGGTAATGTGAACAAGTTTCGGGCACACAAAAAGGATATGGCTTTCCGTCCAAAAATGATGAAGAAACTAATCAGGACCATCAAACGCACAAAAGGGATAATCACGTCAATCCGTTCCGAGTTTTCCGGGGATAACTGGGTGAAGATTATCACAGTTGCATGAAAGGAGGTTCACCATGACGCATGAAATGATAAAAGCGGCTGCCATATCCATGATAACGCTCTACCTGCTCGCCTTGCTGATAGTGCTATGAGATAGGCAACCGCAAATATGGTTTACGCTAAACGGGCCGGAAAGTCAAGGCCCGTTTTGCATTTTGCGAGCCGACGCAAAAAAGGGCCATTTTGCCTGGATAAAAAGTATCCACCGCTATCATCTATCGTCCCGAACGTTATCGTTGAATGTAGGGCCATTTCCGTGAGAAATTCAGGCATATTTGATTGGGGTCTTGACATTGCCTTTCCGTTGTGCCATGTAAAAAGGTTTTCATACCGCTCTCGCTTTGCCATTACGAATCAGCTCCTCCGCTATGTCCCTTCGCATTTTGTGGATGCGTCCGTTCATCCCCGGCATGGTCTGTCGTATCAGCTCCACCTTTACCAACCCCTCCGGTGAGGGCTTTAATACGCTCAAGGTTTTTCCGGACGGTTTCAGGGGATACCTCTGGCCGGGGTCCGTCGCCGGTGTATTCTTTTGGGATGATTCCCGCTGGTAGCCGGTCTCCTCCCATACGTCGTCCTGCTGGTCTGTCGCCATTGGCGCCTCCGGTTTTTAATTCAAAAATGCCCTGCCAGCCATTGATTATGGATTGATCCAGTATCTGCTCCGGCGTTGCGCGGGATGTACCGCAAAGCCGTTTCAAGTGCGAGAAAAAGCGGGAATATGACCTTTCCATCAACGGTTTCCGCATCTTGCGCCGCATTTCGAGATATTCTTCAAAGGTTTGCTTTGGTATCCATTCGGGGAGCACAGGCGCTTGCGCCTTTGTTTTTGTAATAGTGTCTTTTGTAACATTGTCTTTTGTGGGTATCATTTTTGATAACGCTGGATTATCATTTTTGATAACGCCGATTATCATTTTTGATAATAATGATCTATTTGGATAACGCTCCCATTTGTCAAAATCTTTATTGATTCTATATACTTTCCTGAATCCATTATCCATTTGGATAATAATTATCTTTTTTGATAATAGGGATTTAAGCGATCTAATGATATTTGGCTTTTCCATTCCGGTCATTTCGACAAACTGAGACAGGGAAATATAATCCTCTATCTTATTAAATCCGTAGGTCTTTCGGAAAATTACATCTAAGACCTGACGATCCTCTCCGGGTATTCGGTGGCGGCATAATGCCTCCATTATTTCATTTGCAATCGCTGTATATCCGTCCTCTTTTTGAGGGTTTGCCATACGTTTCCCCTACATCGACACGTTGAGTTTAACTCCGTGGTCCGTGCCTTTTATTTCGATGGTCACGCCGCCGATTTCCATAGGCGGGAATCCTTTTGTTTCTTCCCACGTCACAGCGGTTGAGGTGGAATATGCCTTTTTCCATGAGCCGCCGAGACATATCAGTTTGGGGCGGCCAAATAGGGTGACAGGCTTCTGTCCGCCTACGCCGAAAACGGGATAGCGGATGTATTGCTTGCGGTGATCGTGGCCGACACAAAACACGTCGCACATGAAGCGGTCTGCAAATCTGCTGTATTTCGTAACGGAGCCGCCTTCCGTCCTGGTCCCGCCGCCGAAACCGTGCGTGCAGTAAAAGTCAACGGCGTTTGTCGCGTGGTCACGTATTAGAAGGATGCGAAACCAAAAGGAATATCCGAGATAAGGAACGGCGAGGAGATCGGCAAGACGCTTGGAAAGGTTTGTGTGGCAACGCTTTGAAACGGTGTCCTCATGGTTCCCGGTCCCGATGCAGATAAGGCGGTCCTGTATGGGCTGCAAGAGGTTAGCCATTTCCTTAACCTCTTCGTCAATCGGATCGTCGTCATCCGTTCCGGCGATCTCGTGGCCGCTCAATCTGAAACGCTTGTCATCGAAGTAGATCGCATCCCATAGGTCGCCCAAAGTGAAGAAGTAGGTCAGCTCATCTCTTTCTTTAATAAATTCCTTGAACGCCCGAAGATCACAAGTGTTTGCGCCCTTGTGCAGGTCCATAAGCGGCTTGATTTTGATGGTATCCTTCCTCGATTTATACTTGATCGGATAGACAAGTATTTTCTCTTTCATGGAAACCCCCTGCAAATGTTATTAAGTGTGGGTCTTTTTGTCCCCGAATATGTCACCGAAAATGTCCCTTAATTCCTGAGGGATTTCGGACTCTTCTCCTGTTATGCAGGTGCATATTTGTCCACGGTAAAAGCCCGCGCCTTGACAGCGGGGGCATTTCGGTGGAGTCACCGATTTGGTTCTGTCTTCTTCCATGCTTTGTATGCCTTCAAAATTTGTCTCGCTTCCACGGGGTAAAAATCCCATTGATCCACACCAACATTCACCATTGGCCCTTCATTAAACTTCCATTTTTCGTGAACATGGGCCGTAAACGCTAAATCAAAGGATAGATGATATGGGTCGGTGGACATCAATTCCAGCGCGTATGCAGGATCATGGCAAAGCAATATGGTTTTCCCATACGATTGTATGACGGCATATTTAAGCGGCGTATTCAGGCCGTTCCTTTTGTCGTGATTCCCCGCAATGAAAACATGATTGCCGTTGAGCATTTCCATCAGCTCATGCACATTCGGACCCTGATTGCTCATCCGAAAGTCGCCCAGGTGAAACACCGTATGCCCCGGCTTGACGCGCTCGTTGTGCCGCCTGATAATCTCACGATTCATGTCCTCTACCGTTTGAAACGGGCGGAAAACGAATTTCGTCAAGATATTCTCGTGATTAAAATGCTGATCTCCTGTGAACCAATACATATGCCCGTCCTGATATTTTGTAATGAATAATGGTCATTTTTTCTGACATAATTCCCGCTCTGATATTTTCCATCCCAAATCAAAAATGATCCATCCGGCCCAATTCTCAATGGCCGTCTTTCGCATTAGTTTCAGCCCAGGGATCTTCCGCAGATACTTGACCAGCCAAATCTTGAAGTCCGCCTCCTCCGCTTCGGTCCATGTCGCATCTTTGCTGACATCGTATGGACCATTGGGCGGCGGATAGGGGAGATTAACCCTGCGGCATAACTCTTTTTCTATCCTCGCAAATTGCGCTTTGGTTAGGTTCATAACGCCCCCCCCTCAATCACAGGTCTTGCAGTAGCCGTTAATATCACAGTCCACAGGTTCCGCTTTCGGCACTTTCCACCGTTTTCTGCATTTCGGGCAAACACGCTCAAAGTCCATCTCCCATTCCCATTCCCGGCTATCATCCCATCCGCAGCGGATACAAACGATGCCTGTCTTGATTCTTACCGGAGTTTCGTTCATAGCTGTTTCCCCCAAAAATCAAGCTCATTATCCCGAATCACCTGCAACAGTCCCTCTGCTAACTGGTCAATCGTCTCCTCGCCCTTCTCCCATTGGGTGAGCCGGGAATTATTATAAACGTCATCAATGGCATGGAGTAGCTCGTGAACAAAGGTATGACTCTGAGCCTGTTTGTGGCGATCAATACCAAACTCATCTTGCGATGCTATCTTGATCGTCTGTCCTTGGGGATCGTGCAGGCCATACAAGACAACGCTGGAGTCGGTAAACTTATGCGGATACAAAATGCTGTAATTTCTACCGCCGATTTTCAGCTTGTCTGGTATCTGCATCACGGTTCCTTTATTGTTTTGAGCATCTTGATTGCCAACGGGACGGCTCCCAATGCCCTTTTGTGCTTAATCGTTTCGCCAATGAAGATTGAAACGGTTATCATTTTGGCCTCCACTCCTTGCCGTTTATCCCGCACAAATAAGTTAACTTGCCGCAATCGAAAAAAGCCAAAGTAGAAACAGACTTGACCTTGTGCCGCTTGCCGCAAATCCAACATTTAACCGTTTTACCCAACGGCGGCAGTTTATCTATTTCTTCGTTTCCGATTGCGATCATGTCAGTCCTCCACGCTCCCGTAATTGCGCCCCGGTATCTTGAAAAAAGTGTGAACCGATGGATGCTGGGGCACTTTAGCCCCCAATTTAATAAGCATATCAATGTCTTTTTGGATTCGCAGGATGTCGATATTGTGCCGAGTGATTTCGCGGTACAGAAACCACAAGGCCGCATCCCACGTTGACGCGCCGTTGAGTTCATAACCATTTTGTTTATTACTCTTCCCCCGCCTGTATCCAAAAGCAAACGATAGGCAACAAACGGCGATTATTGCCGCAATCTTGGCAAAAATGTTCAGTTCCGGCATTTCGTTTCCTCATACTTTTTTACCAGTTGGCTATACTTTGTCACCAACTGGTCATAATCCGCTTGTAATACGGTGACGTAGTTCATCAGCCATTGGATTTTTGCCTCTAACTCGGCCCATTGCTTCTCAAGCTCGGTCATAATCCCACCTCCTCCGCTATTTTGCAGGCTTCCTCTTTTTTGTGGCATGCTTTGCACAGCGTAATCATGTCGTCTGGATGGCACAGGAGCATCTCGTAAACCTGATCTATAAGCACATCCCAAAGGACTCCTTTGGTATGATGCGCCTCAACGTAAACTTCTTTCCCTTTTGCTCTGGATTGCTTCTTTCCGCACCGTTGGCAGGTATATTTGTCTCTACGCAAACAGGCCGCCCGTTCTCTGCTACGCAATGAGAGACGGCGTAAGGCTTGGCGTATTTGGCTTCTCGTCGTGCGCTCGGATCGCTTCGCCATTACGCTACCCCCCTCCAATCCGATTCCGAATAGCAATAATCTGCTTTCTCCGCACAGGCTCTGCACATCCTCATGTTCGACCTTTCCGGTGGTTCCCAATGCAGGTTTCCGCAGGTGCATTTAACGAGGACTTGCCCCTTCCGGTGCTTCGGGATTTTGCCTTTATGCTCCGCCTTGTAGATTGCAGACAACTTATTGGAGCATTTGGTGGAGCAGGTGGATTTACGGCCATTCCATTGCCGATGGCCATGTGCTGATTGAACATAGCGGGAAAAGGTCTTGCCGCAGACGATGCAGACCCCCGTAGAGGGACGCGCCCTTGACCGGGATCGTTTAACCTTGCTCAAATTTGGGGCATTTGCGGGCATATTTACGCTCCTACCAGAATACTATTTGCCGTAGTAGCGGAAAATAGCATCCCACGTCTTGATATTTCCCTGAAACTTGTCATGGACAATGCGCCATAGCGTGACAATGGGGATGCCTATTCTCCGTGCCAATCGGCTAACCTGCCCCCGCCCTTCTGCCTCTTTTTTCAGTTTATGAAGGATTTTTTCTCTCAGCATGGGTCCATTATACGAAAATGAAAATAAAAGTCAAGGGATTTCTTTTGTGAAAAAATGCTTGACAAATCGTTTTGACTTGTGTATCCTGCCATCGAAAGCTCATTGAAACCCAAAGACTCAGCGGCCATGAATCGCAGGACCGATGTAAATTGTCCATCATTTGATGGTCAAAACACATCCCGGAAATGCGATGGGTCGAAGGCGGGCAACACGGCTGGATGCGGCGTGTGCATTAGGGTTTCGGAACAGCGGTAATAGGTTGGCAGAATAGCCGAGGGAAACTGCCGGGAAAGAGGTTTAGGGCCGGGGGTAACCACAGGACTCCCGGCCCAAAATTAAGGAGGTCGCCATGACGGAACAGGGCTTCGCTGACGGTATGTTGTGGTGCTTCGCGGTTGCGGGGGGCCTGCTGTTTACCTTCTTCATAATCTTTATCCTTATGTATTGCCTATTAAACATCGTTGACATGGTGCGGGATCACCGCAGACGGCAGATGCGAATAAAATACTGGAGGGATGACCAATGGCAAACGGTAAGGCGGCGATGGCAAACGGTAAGGCGGCGGCAGTAGAACAGGCGGCGTGGGACGATGCAAAGCGGACATTAAGTGAGATAATCGCCGCAATGGGTGCGGTGATGATCCTGCCTGCGTTGGTGGTTATCGGCGCGTTCTTCGGCGTGCAAGCTGGCTTCATCCGGGGGGCGGAAAAGACCATTGAGCTGTTCAAGAAGGTAGGGACGATATGAAATTTAAAATCAAGCATAGGTTCAGCGGCGAAGTGTTGTTTTCGATGGAAACCGAATCTATAAAATTATGCGTCGAGGCGGCGGTAAAAAGCGGGGCGAACCTGAGCTGGGCGAACCTGAGCTGGGCGAACCCGAGCTGGGCGAACCTGAGCGGGGCAAATCTGAGCGGGGCGAACCTGAGCGGGGCAAATCTGAGCGGGGCGAACCTGAGCGGGGCGAAAAAACTTGTCAAAATTATGGGCGTTGAGCCGGGAAACACCTACTGGAAACGTTTTGAGACCGGCCTAAACAATAATGGCTATCAATACCATGTCGGCCTAAATGTCCTCCGTGATGATGAAAAATATGCCGATGATGAGCGGGTTGTTTGCGGCTATCCGGGGTTCCACTTCGCCAGCCGGAGCTGGTGCGAGGTCAACTATCCGACCAGGCCATTGGAGGCGCGAATCCGTATCCCGCTGGATGCAATAATCTGCGAGCCGTGGGCGACGGATGGCAAGGCATCGGCAGACAAGATTGAGATATTGCAGGTGTTCGATGTCAAGACGGGCGAGGACGTGACGGAGAAATACCGATGAGAGACCGCTACTGGATGATCGGGAATGCCGTTGATACCATCCTGGAATCGCGTGGCAGAGAGAGGGCTTTGGAGAGAATAGACGAGGCACAGGACAATCTCGCCTATCTGCAAGCAAGGCGGCAATACCACATGACGTATGACAAGGCCGATGCTCTGGAGTCGGAGATAAACGATGCACAAAGGGAACTGGATCGGGCGAAACAGGCGCTTGTTGAGGATTATGGGGAGGTGGGGCCATGAGCATCAAGTATAGGATCATCAGGGGGGTGATAGCGTGGATCAATCGGGTTGATCCCTACATCCTGCGGGAGCTGGTAGTGCCGGAGGGGGCGCACATCCACCGGAACCCTAAGAAGAGGAAGGCGAAAGCAGAAAGGCAAGAAAATGAACGAGGGTCCGCAGTGGCTTGAAGAGCGACGGAAAGGGATCGGCGGGAGTGACATTGCCGCCGTCATGGGGCTGTCACCGTGGAAGACGGCATATCAGGTTTACCAGGAAAAAAGGAAGGAGGTTGCGAATTGGGAAGGGAATGAAGCTACAGACTGGGGCAAGCGCATGGAGCCTGCAATCCGCCAATGGTATTCCGATCAGACAGGCCGCCCCGTGCGAGTCCCGGATAAGATCATCACGCATTCAAGGTATCCCTTCATGCTGGCGTCGTTGGACGGCTTTACGGACGATCCTCTCCGGGGGCTGGAGATCAAGACGGCCCGCAGCGTGAAGGGATGGGGCGAACCAGGAACAAACGAGATCCCCGATTACTACATCCTCCAGGTTCAGCATTACATGACGGTGACGGCGTTCCCG
>JALOAP010000067.1 GCA_023228745.1 Dehalococcoidia bacterium
TCCAGCTCGGCCTCGAGCGCGTCCCCCACCCCGCCGACGCCGCCGACGCCCTTGCCATCGCCATCACCCACTGGGCCCATGCGAGGACGCAGGGCTTAGGACTCAGGACTTAGAATCACCGCCCGCCCGGCAGTCGGGCGGGGCCAGACAGGGGCACTAAGTCCACAGTCCTTTCCCCCTAAGTCCTTCTCAGTGCCGGAAGTGCCTCGTCCCCGTGAGCACCATCGCAACCTTGTACTGGTTCACGCAGTCGATGCCTTCCTGGTCGCGGAGACTGCCGCCGGGGTGGATGATCGCGCCGATGCCCGCCTGGCACGCCTTCTCGATCGAGTCGCCCCACGCGAACGGGAAGAAGGCGTCGCTCGCGAGGACCGCGCCCTTCGCTTCGTCACCCGCCTTTTCGAGCGCGATTTCAGTGCTCTTTACGCGGTTCGGCTGGCCGCTGCCCATGCCAAGCAGCCGCCCATCCTTCGCGACCACGATCGCGTTGCTCTTCACGTGCTTCACCACGCGCCACGCAAACGCCAGGTCCGCGCGCTGCTGCTCTGTCGGCTCGACTTCGCTCACGGTGCGGAATTCGATATCATCCGGGCCACGGTCATCGGCGTCCTGCACCAGCCAGCCGCCGCCCACCTGCCGGTAGGCCACCGCCCCGGGTTTGCGCGGCTCCGCCTGGAGGATGCGCAGGTCCTTCGACTTCCCCTTCAGCACCTGCAGCCCTTCCGGCGTGTAGGCCGGCGCGACCACGATCTCGTAGAACATGCGCGTCTCGCCGTCGTTTGGGTTGCGGAACTCGCGAATTTCGCGGGCGAGAGCTTCGTCGATGGGCCGGTTGAACGCGACGATGCCGCCGAATGCGCTCACGGGGTCGGCCTGCACCGAAAGGCGGTACGCCTCCAGCAGGTCTTCGCGCTCCGCCACACCGCATGGGTTCGTGTGCTTCACGATGACACAGGCCGGTCCCGGGAAATCGTTCACGCAGTTCCACGCCGCGTCGGCATCGAGGTAGTTGTTGTAGGACATCTCCTTGCCGTGGTGCTGCACGGCGGTCGCAATGCCGCCCATGCCCGCCTCACCGAGTGAGCGATCGACATAAAATGCAGCTGCCTGGTGCGGGTTCTCGCCGTAGCGCAACGGCGCCGCCAGTTCCATCGGCACCGTGCGTGCGGGTGGGAACGTCTCGCCATTCAGTTCGCGCCAGAGCCACTCGCTCACCGCGCTGTCGTAGGCGGCGGTATGTGCGAACGCTTTCCATGCAAGCCGCCGCCGCTCCGCAGCCCCGACCCCATCGCCGCGAAGCTGCTCGAGCAGGCTCCCGTAGTCGCCCGGGTCGACAACCACCACCACGGAATCATGGTTTTTCGCCGCGGCGCGCAGCATCGTGGGTCCACCGATGTCGATGTTCTCGATGCCGTCCGCGAAGCTCACACCAGGCTGCGTGACCGTTGCCACGAACGGGTAGAGGTTCACGCAGACGAGGTCGATGGCGCCGATGTTGTGCTCCGCGAGTGCCGCCATGTGTGCCTCGCTATCGCGGCGCGCGAGGATGCCACCGTGGACGCCCGGGTGCAGCGTCTTCACGCGGCCATCGAGCATCTCCGGGAACCCCGTGATGTCTTCGACCTTCCGCACGGGTACGCCGGCCTTGTCGATGGCCGCGAACGTGCCTCCTGTCGAGACGATCTCCCAGCCGAGCTCTGTGAGCCCGCGAGCGAAGTCCTCGATCCCGGTCTTGTCGTAGACGCCAAGTAGTGCGCGCATGCCTGCCTCCTCTGGAGTCGAAAGGCGAAGGGACAACGTCCGAAGTTCCCTTCGCTGGCCCAGGCGTGCGGCCGGACTTCAGCGGCCTATCGCGGGCCGCGGCCGGGCTCCCCCGCGGTTCTCCGCGCGTCGCCAGTCACCCGACGGGTTGAGTTTAGAGTGCCCTGTGCCCCGTGCCCAGTGCCCCCGGCCAGCGTGCCAGCTCCGTGTTCCGGGAAAGCAAAGCATGCGGCCGCTGCAGTCGAGCGCGCCCCACTAAGTCCTGGGTCCTTCCGCCTACGTCCTCATTCGTGCGCGAGACTAAGGGCGAGCGTCCACGGGGCGTGCTGTTCGAGTAGCTGGTTGAGTCGCGTGAGCCTGGGGCGGACGCCCCAACCGGCGGCGGCGCTGAGCTTCCCATCGCGCCCGAACAGCGCCAGGACCTTGCCCGCGTCTGGCTCGTCGAGCACTACCTCCACTTCGTCGCCCGGGCGTGGGTGGCCGTACACCTGGATGCTGATGTCGTACTGGTCCGACCAGACGTATGGCACTGTGCTGTGCGGCTCCCCGGCACCGGGTCCGCGCAGGATGTTGGCTGCCACGGCCATCCCCTGTTCGACCGCGCTCGTCCAGTGCTCCGCGCGCATATGTTCGCCGTAGTGCGGGTTCTGCCAGCGCGCGACGTCGCCCGCGGCCCAGACGCCGGCCACGTTCGTCGCCAGCGTCGCATCGCAGAGCACGCCGTCGTCCAGCTCGATGCCGGACCCTACGAGCCACGCCGTGTTGGGGCGCACGCCAATGCCGACGACCACTACGTCGGCCGCGACCTTCGATCCGTCGGCCAGGATCACGGCCTCGACCCGCTCGCTGCCTTCGAAGCCGGTCACCGTGGCGCCGCAACGCAGGTCCACGCCCTGTGCACGGTGCACCTCCGCAACGGCCGCGCCGACCTTCGCGCCAAGCACCCGCGCGAGCGGCTGGTCCAGCGCTTCCAGCATCGTCACCTCGAGGCCCCGTCCGCGCGCCGAGGCCGCCACTTCCGCGCCAATGAAGCCTGCGCCGATGACGCACACCTTCGCCCCCGAATCGAAGGCGGCGCGGAGGGCGAGGGCATCGTCCATCGTCCGGAGGGTGTGGATGCCCGCGAGCGCCGGGGTATTTGGCAGCGTACGCGGTGATGCACCGGTCGCGATGAGCAGCGCGTCGTAGGCTACGCGGGTCCCGTCGTCGAGCTCGACTTCGCGCGCGCCAGCGTGCAGCGCGACCGCCTGGCGTCCGCGCAGGAGGTCGGCGCGGAGTTCGTTGTAGTGGTCGGGGTCGTCGAGCAGCGTCCGGACGGGCTCCCACGTGCCCTGGAGGATCTGTTTCGAAAGCGGTGGACGGTCGTACGGATAGTGCTTCTCCGCGCCAATCAGCGTGATGCGGCCTTCGAAACCGAGCCGCCGGAGCTCCGTGAGGGCGCGGTGCGCGGCCAGCGAAGCACCTGCGATGACGATGTGCTCACGAGGGGGCATGGATTGATTGTCGAAGCGGCGCCCTCCCCGGCGCAAGCGCAACTGCGTCCGCCGGTCGGCCTGGCATCAGTCCCGCGACCGCCTGCGGGCAAAGATCGGCGAGCGAGGTGCTTCCTCCCCCGGGGATGAGGGGACACCAGCAACGACGTGCACGATGCCCCGCCTGCCGTATCTTTGAGTTGTGACGACAACCCCATCCGTCGAACCCGCCCACCACCCGGAGCCGCCGGGTACAACCTGGGGCCGCCTCTGGGCCGCGCTGGCGATCATGGCCGTGCTCGGGTTCTCGTCGCTCTTTGTGTTCCCGCCGTTGCTGCTGATCGCGCTCTACCTTGGCG
Source organism: Dehalococcoidia bacterium (assembly GCA_023228745.1). Lineage (GTDB taxonomy): Bacteria > Chloroflexota > Dehalococcoidia > Tepidiformales > Tepidiformaceae > JALOAP01. The sequence continues at coordinate 3,593 of JALOAP010000067.1, forward strand.
GGCCGCCCTTGCTCGCGCTCTTCCTTTCTGGCCCCGGCCGCGATAGGAACACCTTCAGTGCGAATGGTGTGGCCGGCGCTGCCGGTGGTGCGCTCTCCGGCGCGCTCTGGGTGGCCACGCACCCCGGCGGCGCCCACCCCCTGGCGGTGGTCATCAGCACCTTCGTGACGTTCCTCGTGATGAGCGTCGCCGCTGCGGTCGTTGTCTGGCTCGTCTCCTTCCGCGTCCGCGAAAGCCCGTAGGAGAGAGTCTTGAGTCCCGAGCGACAATGGCTCCCGGCACCAAGTCCTAGGTCCTTCCCCCTCAGTCCTCTTTGAAGGACGCGACCGTCGTCCGGATCCCATCCTCGAAGATGACCTCTGGCCGCCAGCCGAGCACTTCCTGTGCGCGTGTCGTGTCGAGCCAGAAGTTGCGCACGTCGCCCGGTCGTGGCGGGCCGTTGCGCGCCGCGATCGTGTTCCCGGTCGCCGCGTCGAGCGCACGGTAGATCTCGTTCACCGAAGTGCCTTGCCCGGTGCCGATGTTCAGCGTGGCGCCGTTGCCGCGTTCGAGGCAGAGCACGTTCGCACGGGCGATGTCGCCGACGTACACGTAGTCCTTCCGTTGCTCGCCGTCGCCGTCGATGGTGCACTGTTCGCCGGCCAGCATCCTGCCCGTGAAGATGGCGACGACGCCCGCCTCGCCGTTCGGGTCCTGTCGCGGGCCGTAGGCGTTCGAGTAGCGGAGATTGGTGTAGTCGAGCCCCGCGGTGCGCGCCATGAGCTCGATGTACAGCTCGCCGACAAGCTTCGAGAGTCCGTAGTTCGAAACCGGCTTCGTCGGATGCGTTTCGGGCACGGGCAATTCCGCCGGCTCGCCGTACACCGTGCCGCCGGACGATGCATAGATCAGCTTCCGCACACCATGTTCGACGCAGAGCGAGGCGATCCGGGCCGTGCCCCCGCCATTGATTTCCAAATCGAACACCGGGTCGCCGGTGCTTACTTTCACACTCGCCTGGGCGGCGTGGTGGTTCACCACCTCCGGCTTGAACTCGGCGAATACCCGCTCTACTTCGCGCGAGTGGATGTCGACCTCGTGGAGCTTCGCCCCTTTGTTGACGCTTGCTCGCCGGCCCGTCGCAAGGTTGTCGACGACCGCGACCTCGTGGCCTTCGGCCAGGTAGGCGTCGACGATGTGGGAGCCGATGAAGCCAGCCCCACCGGTGACCAGGATGCGCATGAAACCTCCTCGGATGGCGGCCAATGGGCTGCCTCGCAGCTCTGCGCTGACAGGGGGCACTGTTCGCGCTTCACCCGAGGATCACGGCGGTGTGGCTTTGCAGCAATAGCGAGAACCATCACAACCGCACCATCAATGCCCGCGGAAGCGGCTAGGCTGGATCCATGGGACAACCTCGCGTGGTCATCATCGGCGCTGGCTTCGGCGGGCTCGCCTGCGCGAAGAAGCTGGCCGGGCAGCCGGTCGACGTCCTTCTGCTCGACGCAAACAACTACCACCTGTTCACGCCACTGCTCTACCAGGTGGCGAGTTCGCTGCTGAACCCGAGCGATATCGCCCGGCCCGTGCGCTCGATCTTCGGCGGCACGCAAAATGTCCGCTTCCGCCAGGCTCACGTTACCGGCATCGACTTCGACCGCAAGCGTGTGCGCACCGCGAAGGGCATCGATGTCGACTACGACTACCTTGTTGTCGCCGCGGGCAGCACAACGAACTTCTTCGGCATCGAAGGGGTCGAAGAGCGCGCATTGGGTCTGAAGGACCTCTCCGAGGCGCTCGAGCTGCGGAACCACATCCTCCGCTGTCTCGAAGCGGCGTCGCTCATGACCCCCGAAGAGGCCGAGCCGTGGCTCACCTTCGTGGTGGTTGGCGGCGGCCCCACCGGGGTCGAATACGCGGGCGCGCTCTCTGAGCTGATCCACGGCGTGCTCCCCGACGAATACCCGGAACTCGCCGGTCACCCCATCCGAGTCGTGCTCGTGGAGGCACTGCCACAGGTGCTGCCGCCCTTCCCCGAAGACCTTGGCCGCGAAGCGCACACCAAGCTCGAACGCCGGGGCATCACGGTCCTCACTGGCCTCCGCGTCTCGGCCGTGACGCCCGAGGAGGTGGAACTCTCCGATGGCAGCACGATCCGGTCACACACTCTCGTCTGGGCCGCGGGCGTCCGCCCGAACGACCTTGCCGGCGCCATCGATGTCTCGCGCAGCCGCAGCGGACGCGTCGAGGTCGATGCCTATCTCCGGGTGCCGAGCGTGCCCGGCGTGTTCGCCATCGGCGACATCGCCTCCTTCGTGCAGGACGGCAAGGAGGTGCCGATGCTCTCCGCACCGGCGATGCAGGAGGGCCGCAGCGTCGCGGAGAATATCCTGCGGTCCATCGCGGGCCTGCCCCTGAAGCCGTTCCATTATCGCGACAAGGGGTCGATGGCGACGATCGGCAAGAACGCCGCCGTTGCCCAGCTCGGCCCGCTGCACCTGAAGGGCTTCATCGGCTGGGTGACGTGGCTGATCGTCCACCTCTACTACATCATCGGCTTCCGCAACCGCCTCGCCGTGCTCCTGGGCTGGGGGTGGAACTATGTCCGCTCCGATCGCCCGGTGCGCATCATCACGCGAGCACGGGAGCGTGGCGCCGGGCCGCCTGCCGGCCGGCCGCTCGTGACTGCCCGCGGCCAGGGCCGGGGCCGCGGCGCCGAGCCCTGACTGGCTCCGTGAGTCTATGCGCCGGGCAGCGGACAGGCGTTCGAAATGGTCGCATTCATGACCGTCGGGCCAACCTCGGCGGCTGCCGCGAAGGCTGCCCGGAGCGTCGCGAACACCTCGTCCTGCGGGCCAAGAAGCTCCGTCTGCATGCTCCGCACTTCGCACTGCAGCCCGGACGCCTCGATCACCGCGATCGCCCGCTCGATAGCGGCGTTCGTGTCCTGTTGCAGCGGGTAGATCGCTACGTTCGCCTGGATCATTCGGGTTTCCTCCACAGCAGGATTTCGAGCGCGGGGGCATTTCCCGCGCGCCGGCCGGCTTTGTCCGCGACCTCGAACGGCGGCTCCGCTCCCGGTGCGAGAAAGGCTGCACGCGCGCTCCGCACGGCGGCGGCGCCGGCTACCGTCTCGACCTGTTCCGGCGTGAAGAACCGCGCGCTCCGCCACGGCTCCATGCCCGTCTCCGCGAGTGCCCGGTAGAGCGCCACCCAGGAGCTGTGCGCGTGTAGCACGCCGGCCGCTACCCACCCCCCGGGCCGTGTCACGCGAAAGGCCTCCCGCAGGGCCGCACCAGCATCGTCGACGAATTCGAGCACGGCGAAGAAGAGCACGCCATCGGGGCTCCCGTCGCGCAGCGGCAGTCGCTCGGCGGCGCCCGCTATCCACTCGGGGCTGCTTGCGTCCCGCCGCCGGAAACCCTCCGCGCGCATCGCCCGGGAGGGCTCGACCGCGAGCATGTGGTAGCCACGCCGCGTGAGGTGCCGGGAGATGTGCCCCGTGCCCGCCCCGACCTCGACCACCGGGTTCGCACCCGGCGGGGGCAGGAGCTCGTCGAGAGCCGCAAGTTCCACCCGGTCGATGTAGCCGCCGAGCGGAGTATCGAACCATGTCTCGTAGCCCGCCGCCTGTTCAGCGAACGGGTCCAGGTGTGCTTGCCCGGCCGTCATCCCGCGGTCGCGCTCGTTGCCATGGGCAGCGCCGGGTCGGCAGCCCATTCGGAGAGTGAGCCGTCGTACACGGCGACGTTCTCCTTGCCAAGCAGCCGCAGTACGAACGCATCGCTCGTCGCGGCGATGCCGCCGCCGCAGTACGTGATGATCTTCCCGGCCGTCTCCGCGCCCGCATCGGCGAAGCGCGTTCGCAGCTCCTCGGCCGGCAGGTAGGCGTTCGTCTGCGGGTCCAGCGCGTGTACCGCCGAGACGTTGACGCTGCCCGCGATATGGCCCGGCCGTGCGTAGCCGCCGCTTGCTTCGCCGCTGTGTTGCTCCGGCCGCAGGGCGTTGATGATGCAGGTATCGCCCGCCCCGATCGCTGCCAGCACGTCATCCTTGTCAGCAAACACCTCCGGGCGCGGGCGTGCTTCGAAGTTGGCCGGCGGGTAATTCGGCACTTCCGTGGTGGAGGGGCGCCCTTCCAGCGTCCACTTCTTCCAACCGCCGTCGAGTACTGCGGCGTTGTCGAAGCCGAACGCCCGCAGCAGCCACCACACCCGCGTGGCCCACATCGTCATGTTGGCGTCGTAGCAGACCACGCGTGTGCCTTCGCCCACCCCGAGCCGCGACATCGCCTCGGCGAAGCGTTCGGCCGAGGGCGCCGTGAAGCGCAGTCGCGCGTCCGGGTCGGAGAGGTCGGTTACCAGGTCGGCGAAGGCTGCACCGGGGATGTGCCCCTGCTGGTAGTAGTCGTGCCCGCTCTCGATGACCATGCGCTGCTTGCCATCCTCATTGGGCGCCATCCGCAGGAACACGGTGCAGTCGAGGATGCGCAGGTCCGGCGCTCCGAGCTCGGCGGCGAGCGCCTCGGTCGAAACAAGGTATTCGGGATGCGCGAAAGCCATGGTGGCCACCTCCGCGGCGAGCGTAGCACGCCTGTCGGCGCGTATACTCCCGCACCATGGCCGGTCCATTCGCAGATCTCCGCATCGTCGACTTCTCCCAGGGCGTCGGGGGCCCGCTCGCCACCATGCTCTTCGCCGACCTTGGCGCCGACGTCCTGAAGGTCGAACCGCCCGCTGGCGACCGTGCGAAAGACGAGCCCGGTTACCTCTGCTGGAACCGGAACAAGCGGCTCACCACGCTCGACCTGCATACCTATGAAGGCCTCCGCGAAGCACGCCGCCTTGTGGCCGCCGCGGACGTCGCAGTGTTCGATGTACTCCCCGGTGAGCTCGAACGGCTCGGCCTCGATGCCACGACCTGCCTGGCAGCGAACCCGCGGCTGATCCATGCGTGGCTGCCGCCCTACGGCACCGAGGGCCGCTGGAGCCACCTCCCGCCGGACGAGCTCCTGCTCACCGCGGTGAGCGGCGTCGCGGCGATGCAGTACAGCTTCGAAGACCAGCCCATCGCGCTTGTCACCCCGCAGGTCGGCTACGCACAGGGGACGATTACCGCGAACGGCATCGCCGCGGCCCTTTGGGAGCGCACCCGGAGCGGCAAGGGCCAGGCAATCACGGTCTCCGGCCTCCACGCTGTCTCCTCGATCGAAAGCGGTGGCGCGGTCAGTGCCGAGGGCATGATGCGCCTCGGCGGGCGCTCCTCCCGTGGCGGTGTCCCCCACTATCGCCTGTATGAGTGTGCCGATGGCGAGTGGTTCTTCCTAGGCACGCTCACCCCGCCCTTCTTCCTCAAGGCGCTCGAAGCCACAGACATGCTCGACCTCATGGCCCTCCCCGGCGTCGATGGCGAATTCGCGAACCTCTTCCAGCCTCCGATGTCAGAGGAGGTGCAACAGCGGCTGGAAGCGCGCTTCCGCGAGAAGCCCCGCGAGGAGTGGCTCCGCATCCTTCACGAAGCCGGTGTCCCACGTGGGCCTGTGGGCAAGCGTGAAGAGTGGTTCCGCAGCGAGACCGTCGCCGCAAATGAAATGCGCCTCACCTTCGAACACCCGGCGCACGGCACGGTCGAAGTCCCGGGCGTCCCGGTGAAGTTCAGCGAGACGCAGGGCGAAGTCCGCCACCTCCCAAGCGCCGAGGTGCGCGTGCCGAGCATCGAAGCCTGGCCTGAGCCGCGCCCCGCGCCGGAGCCTCGCGTGGGTTGGGCCCCCTACCCCTTCCCGCGGCCGCTCCAGGGTGTCCGCGTGCTCGACCTCGGGGCCTTCATTGCCGGTACGTTCGCGCCCACCGTGCTCGCGAACTATGGCGCCGATGTCATCAAGATCGAGCCCACAACAGGTGACCCGTTCCGCACCTATGGCCTCATCTTCATTGGCCACAACCTCGGCAAGCGCAGCCTCGCGATCGACCTGAAGCACCCGGACGGACGCGAAGTGTTCCTCGACCTCGTGCGCCAGTCCGATGTCGTGCTCGACAACTTCCGGCTCGGCGTGCGCGAACGGCTGGGCATCGACTACGCCTCGCTCAGCGCCATCAACCCGCGCATCATCACCTGCTCCGTTACCGGCTACGGCCCGAAGGGACCGCTCGCCGCCGACCCGGGGTTCGACCCGCTGCTGCAGGCGCGTTCGGGCATGATGGCCGCCCAGGGCGGCGACGACGAGCCGGTCTTCCACCAGATCGCGATCAACGACTCAGCCACAGCCATGATGGCCGCCTTCGGCATCCAGGCGGCACTCCACGCACGCGAACGGACCGGCCGTGGCCAGGAAGTGCACACCTGCCTCACCAACCAGACCATCATCTTCCAGTCCGGCGAAGTTACCTGGTACGACGGGCGGCGGCCGTCGCCCGTCGGCGGCAGGGACTTCATCGGTCCCTCGGCGGTCCGCCGCTTCTACCAGTGCGCGGACGGTTGGATCTGCATCGCCGCACAGGCGCCGCAGCACTTCCACGGCATCGTCACCGCGCTCGGCCACCCGGAGTGGGCCGGGCGCTGGATAGCCGACCACGCGCTCACCGAGCCCGCCACGGGCGAACTTGGCACGGTTATCGCCGACGCCCTGCGCCCGCTCCCCCGCGCCGAAGCGCTCGACCGGCTTCGCATCCACGGCGTGCCCGCGGCGCCCTCCGTCTCGACCGAAGAGCTGTTCGACGACCCGTGGCTCCATGCGAACAACTTCTTCCAGCAGATCGAGGACCCGGGAATGGGCGCGATCACGACAGTGCGCGCCTATGCGGACTGGAGCCGCTCGCTGGGCGGTTTCCCGCACCGCGCACCCCAATGTGGCGAGCACAGCCGCGAGATCCTCAGCGAGTTCGGCTTCGAGGACGACCGTATCGACGCGCTCGCGGCCGCGGGCGTTATCGCGGAGTAGGGGGCTGCGAGCAGGCGAAAGGCACACGGCGAACGCCATAGCCAGCAGCCGCTACCCATCCGTCCACAGCCAATCGACACCCCGCTTACTCGCTCATTACCTCTTTTCTTCCGTCAAACGGCGCTCGTCCGTACACTCGGGGCACTTCGCGTCCCTGGAGTTTGCATGCGTCGTTGGCGCCTCCTGCTGGCCGTTGCTGCCTGCTGTTCCCTTGCCCTGCTCACCATCGCCTGTGGC
>JALOAP010000068.1 GCA_023228745.1 Dehalococcoidia bacterium
GCATTGTCGGCGGCGCCTGGCCGGAGGAGCTGGCACGGCTCCTTCCCTCGGGTGTTGCCGTTCCTCCCATCCCCGGTGACGCCACCTTGCGCACGCTGGGCATGCAGTACATGGGGACGTTCGAGATCCCGGCTGGTTCGGCCTGTCCGCTATACACCGGCGTCTACGCACGTCAGCGGCGAGAGGCGATGGAAGAGCTCCTGCGCTTCTACCGCCACTTCGGCCTCACGCTGTCGGAGGACCCTCGCGACCTGCCCGATAGCGTCCCGACTGTGCTCGAATTCCTCCAGTTCCTCGCCTGGCGCGAGGCCCGCGCCGAGGACGGTGACGATGGCATGGCGTTGCGGAAAGCGCGCCGTGATATCGTCCAACGCCACCTCGGTCCATGGGCAAAAGGGACCTCCGAGCGGCTGGCGGACCGCCAGGAGCTCTTCTACCCGCGGACGGTCATGCTCCTCCGCGACCTTTGCGAGACGGGATTCGCCTGATAGCTGCCTGCCGGCTGACTCAGCGTCCCGCGGGGTCAGCCGAGCAGGTAGATCATGCCATTCGCGTCGGACGAGCCGGACATACCGGTGCGGTAGCGCTGGCCCGCGAAGCGGCCGGAGTCGAACTGTCCCGCGACGAACAACGAAGGCGACCAGACCGTCACCTCAGCAGACTCGACCAGCTCCCACAGCGCGGCGATCGGTTGGCCGTTTCGGGGGTCGGCGGGGACCACGTGGGCGTTCGTTACCGGTATCCCGACGGATTCGTCGAGATACCAGGACTGGTGCGAGGCGAACACGGGGCCGGTCTCCGGCAGCCCCCAGAAGGTGAGCGCCGGGGACTCGAAGGCCCGGGCCACGCGGCTGCGCTGGTCGGGTTCGAAGGAGCCATGCGTCGCCAAAAGCCACGCAAGAAGCACCCCCCGAGCATCCTTCACCGCCTTCTTCGCTTCGCGCGTCATCGATGCAGCGGTCTCCAACTCCCCGAGTGCATAGCCCACGCCGTACCGCTTGATCTGCGCCGCCGAAGCTTCGGGATCGGGCTTCGCGGATGGCATGACGATGGGGGAGCCCAGGTAGAGTGCCGCCACGACGGCGGCGAGCGTCTCCCAACGATCCAAAGGAAGGAGGGGCAGCCAGGCGCGCCCGGGAACCACATCGAAGAAGGTGGCGAGCGAGAGAGCGGCCGCGAAGAGCGACCGGTTCGAATGCGCGACGGGGCCGCTGGTGCCGGGAATCACCACTGCTGGCTCGTATATGTGGCGCGTCTGTTCGCCCATGGAACGCGGGCTTGCGAGCGAAGGGACCGGATCGAGCGCCGGCACATCGTCCGTGCCGACTGATACCAGCCGCTGGGCCGCGAGCCCGGCGAGGAGCTGCAGGAGGCTATCGCGAGTCAGCGTGCCTTCGAGCGGCAATGCGTTCGAGCTGCCGCTCCGCAGTGTCTCTGCGCGCCCTTCGACTTCGTCGCGCAGCTCTTCGAAGGTGATGGTGTCACCGGCGTTGTAGATGGCGGGGTGCGCGGGCCACTCGCGCGCGGGGCGCAACACGCACAACTCGTAGATCGAGTACGGGGGAATTCCAACGACGCGGGGGATGCCAGCCGGCCAGTACCAGGACGGCGTAATCGCGATGGTTTTCGGCATAGTGCCCTCCTTAGAACAGCCCGCCCTGGTGGAGCGATGCTCCAATGGCGACCGCCCCAAGCCCAGCGATGAGTTCGAATCGCAGTACGCGATCCATGCGCTGAATCGCCTGCCCGATGCGCTGCCGCTCCGCCTGGATCTGCTCATGCGTCATGTTCGGCCTGGACCGCTTCGACTGAGCGGGATGGAGCCAGAACGCCATGGCCGCGACGGCGACCACCAACATCACCCAGGTGACGCTGAGGGCGAGCATGGTCCGGCCGTAGGAATCGGCGAGGGAGAGGCTGGGCGACCCGGGCCGGGCGGCGAACTCCGTGTCGCTGGTCGTGGCAAGCATCAACACTCCGGTGACGCCGACCACTCCCAGGGCAACGAGCGCGAACCAGCGGTAGCGGCCGCCGGACCGCTTGCAGACAATCCCGACCTGGGACCCGGGCATTTCGCGCTGGGCGTAGCGCAGCACCCAGTGCATCGTCAGTGCCCCACCGAGGTGCACGGCCCAGGCGAGGGCATGCGCCGTGGCGAGCAAGGTGTCCATCTCAACGCCATCCCCGGACTCCACGGCGGCTCATAGTGCGCCTCCCCACTTCAGCGAGGCCCCAAGCAACGCGATCGTGACGGCAATGACGAGGTCCGCGCGGGTTATTCGCTGGACCCACGTCGCGGCCCGCATCTTGGTCCCCTGCGCAGCGGCGACGTGGGTGGCACCCACGCCGGAGCCAAGGCGGCCCTGGAGCCGCGGACGCAATACGAACGTGATGATGAGGCCGTTCACCACGAGCACAGACCAGAGCAGGAACATCGTCCAGACGGTGCGGCCGTAATCCGAGGAGAGCTTCATGGTGTCGTTGAAGAAGGGGTAGGCCCAATCCATGTGCCCGATCTTCTCGAGCCGGAGGATGCCGGTGACGATGATCAGCGTGAGGGAGCCCCAGACGAACCAAAGGAAGCGGTCGGCCGTCTTCTGGCCCATCACCTGGGCCTGTGCCGGTGGGATCGAAGCCTGAGCAGGGCCAAGCACGAACTCCATGGAAATGGCCCCGCCGATGTAGACGGCGATGCCAACGTCATGCAGGAAGCCGTACATGACGTGGAGCCACACATCGAGATCTTGTGGCATACCGCCTACCCCCGGGTGTATGGATCGGGCTGGCCCGGGTGCCAGTCCGAGAAGTGCTGCAACAGCTGGGGCGTCGCGAGGTACGGCTCCTCGCCCCCGGCATGGAAGCGACGGTAGAAGTCCAGGTCCACGTGGTGCACCTGGCACGAGAACTTCGCGCGCACCGGGTTCGTGTAGGCGGGCGCACAGCCGTACTTCTCGAGCAGGTAACGGACAGTATCGATCGCGGCGGAGACGACCCAGTCGGGGATGTGCGCGCGCGGGTGTTCCACCACTTGCGCGAGCGTCTCCGGCGTGAAGGGACCGCCGTTCCGTGCGCCCCAGTTGTCCTCGCGCGAGAGATGCGCGCCCCGGGCGTAGCGGCGCTCGACGACGTGCGTCACGAGCGCTTCCGCATTCGGGAACTGCTTCGATGGGACGACGCAGGCATCCAACACACCCGGGAGGCCGAGGCAGGTCGCAGTGCGGGAGGGGTTGCGCGCGGGGTCGCGCTCGAGGAAGGCGAATCCGAGGCCCCGGGCGACTTCGGGGTAGGCGCCGAGCAGGAGGTCGTCGGAGTAGCCGCCCATGGCCCAGGCGCCGAGGCCGAGCGCCTCGCAGGCGAGCCGGATGTTCTGGACCACGCACGCGGCTTCGGTCACGTGCTGCATGAGCGCGAGCTCATCGAAGATCGGCAGCGGGAAACCCACCTCGAGGAAGCCCGGCTTTATCCACTGGTCACAGCCAGCGGGCTTGTCGGTCTCCGGGTCCTGCAGATAGAAGCCGCCGAACTGGTAAGACGACAGCAGCAAGTTGACCCATTCGAGGCCCACATCGCCGACCGGAAGGAACCAGGTGCTCCCCGGGCGGTTGGCGTTGTACTGCAGGGCGCCCATCGTGTTCACGTTGTGGGTGCCGGGCGGAGCCGTCGCCCAGGCTACGTCCGGGCGACGGTCGCTGATAGTCGTGAGGCCGCTGCGGTACCAGTGGAGAATCTTCCAGTAGTCCTCGGGACCACGGATCTCCACCGGTGCCATGCGCTCCGGACCCGGACGATAGAGGTGCACACCCCGGTCGTTGATCACGAAGAGGTCGACGCCGTGGTCGTTGCTGGAGCCGGGGACCGTGCGGCCCGCCCAGGAGAGCAGACTGGAGAGGTCGCCCTGCACCGGGATGTCGGCGGTGACGATACCGTTGGGCCCGATCGCGGCCCAGGCGACAAGCGCCTCCTCGACCTCGGAGAGGGGCGCCGCGGCGTGTGGTGATTCGTAGGCCAGCGGGCCTTCGCGCTGTTTCACAAGCAGGTGACTGGACCAGTCGAATGCTTCCTCGGTCCCGGTCTCGGAGCGATAGCCGAGGCCCATGCGGCGTGTGCGCAATGTCGAAAGGAGCGAGAAGAGGGACGGCGCGGCCTCAAAAGCGCGAGAAATCGCGGCCTGCTCTTCCGCGCTCAGGGTGACTGGCGCGGGGGTACCGGTATGTGTCATGCCTTGTTTACCTCGACGAAAACGGCCCGGTCGGAGGGCACAGGCTGCCAACCGAACGGGAGATAGCGGAGGTGACCGTAACGACTGACGAGGTGGAGCCACTTGACCATGCCGGGTTCCACTTCGTTGGCGCCCTTCCAGCCCGGAAACATGTGGGGCTCCCAGCCGTTGTAGACGATGAGTTGCCCGGGACGAACCCGGGAGGAGACGCGCGCGCGGACCTGGTAGCTCCCGCGGTCGTTCCGCACCTCGACCAGGTCGCCATCGGCGATGTCGCGCGCGCGAGCGTCATCCGTGCCGAGGATGGCGAGCGGCTCGCCACGATGGGTGTCGGCGAGTAGACGGTTGCCCATGGAGACGGCGTGGACGGTCCAGCGGGAGTGCCCGCTGGTGACCAGCAGGGGATAATCGCCGCCGACGAGCGGGGTGTCCTTGTGGCAGGGCAGATCTTCGCCAGCCGCCGCAAACCAGGGATGATCGATGAGGAACTGGGCGCGTCGCGTCAGCGTGGGATACGGCAGGTTGTCCTCGACATGCCACTCGTACGCAGTGACCGTTTCGTCCGGCTGCACGTTTGCCGCGAGCGACAGGCCAGGAGCAAACATTCCAAGACCGGAGAAGCGGACGGTGCCGTGCTCGCGGAGCCCTTCGAGGGTGCCGTGGGCGGGGACGGTGCCCGCTTCGATACTGTCGCGGAGCCACTCAGCGAGGACGTTCTCCTCATCGTCGTAGGCGCCGCTGAGCGTGTAGGCAGCAGCGAGATTGTCCAGGCGGCGGGGTTGACGCCGGCCATCGAGGTACTCCACGAAGTCCTGTTCGATGGCCCGCTCCTGCAGTTTTTCGGCGAGTGCCGTGAAGATCTGCCACTCCGTGCGTGCTTCGCCCTGCGGCGGCACGGCCCGGTCGGAGAAGCCGACCGAGAACGAGTGCGTAATGGCGTACTGCAGGTTCGGCCGTTCGTACTGCATGGCCGCGGGGAGCACGATGTCGGCCTGGAGGGCGGTGGCACTCATCCGGTTATCGACGACGATGACCTTTTCGAGCTTTGGCCAGAGGTCTTCCAGCAGGGTGCTCGTCCCACCACGCTGGCGGCGGACGGGGTTCGTCGCGACGACGAAGAGCACCTGGGGGTCGCTCGCTGCGTTCGGTTTCACCAGGCCGCCCCACCAGCCCCGCTTCATCGCGTCGGCGACGTACTCTTCGAACGGCTGGCTCATGGCCGGGTCAGACCATTCGCTGCGGTTCCAGGTGTCCTTGTACCCGCAGTGGTAGTAGTGGAAGAAGGCGGGCGGGCTGGCCGTCCCTGCCGCGACGCCGCGCAGGAGCAGCTCGTAACCAAGCATCTCCTCCGTCGCATCCGGGTCCTGGCTTCGAAGGGCGTTCATCGCCGCGTCGACGCCGTCCATCACACGCATCGTCTCGGCGAGGCCGCGACGCTGCTTCATGCCGAAGAGCATGTAGCCATCGAGACCGGCGAGTGCGAGTCCCTGGATGCCGGTGCCCTTGCGGCCCCAGTTCCCGGTGAGGCCGAGGAGCAAGCACATCGCCCGTTCCATCAGGTCCCCGTGGTAGTACTTCGGTGCGTTGAAGCCCTCGAGGATCTTCGTCCGCTTCGAGGCAACCTGGCGTGCGAGCTGGCGAATGACGCCGGGGTTCACGCCACACGTGGAGCTGGCGGCCTCGGGGGTGTAGTCCTCCAGTCGCTCGCGCAGCAGCTCCCACACCGTGGTGACGTGGTGCTCCACGCCATCGGTGCCCGTGACCGTAAACGAACCTTCGAGTGCCGGTTCGACGGCTCCGGGATCGAGCGAGGCGCGCGGGGCCTCGACCGGCTGGCCTGTCTTCGCATCCCACCAGAAGAACTGGTCTTCTTTCGCGCCCTCGATCAGTTCGGGGCCGCGAACAAAGCGGCGCGTATCGACATGCACGAGGAGCGGAAGGTCGGTCTGGCTGCGGACGAAATCGGCATCGAAGAGCTCTTCTTCGATGATGACCTGGCACATCGCGAGGGCGAAGGCAGCATCGGTGGCCGGCTTTATCGGCACGAAGGTATCGGCCATGAGCGCGGACGGTGAGTAATCCGGGGCGATGCATGCGACGTGGGAGCCGTTGTACCTCGCCTCGGTGATGTAGTGGGCGTAGGGGATCGCGGTGTACGACGGGTTCGAGTGCCAGATCAGGACGAGCTCGGCATGGAAGGTATCATCCACGCTGCTGGCACAAGAGAACTTGCCGAAGGTGATGTGGTGGCCAGCGGGGAAATCGTTGATGAGGCCGTTCGCGTCGAGGGTCGTGGCGCCGATCAGGCCAGCAAACCGTAAGTAGGCCGCCTGTGTAAGGAGGCCACCTTCGACCGTCTCTTCGAACACGATCGACTCCGGCCCCTCGAAGTCAATCGCCTCGATGAGGGCGTCCGCGATCTCCGTGAGGGCTTCGTCCCAGGAAATGCGCTCCCACTTCCCTTCGCCGCGCTCACCGGTGCGGCGAAGGGGGTAGCGGAGACGGTCGGGCGCAGAGAGTTGCTGGCTCCAGGCGCTTCCCTTCTGACACGCCATGGGGTTCATGTCTGGCACGTTCGGGTCGTACTGTTCGAAGCCGCCCAGGGGCTCTTCAAACAGCACCGCACCGTCGCTCGAATAGACGCGGTAGGGGCAGGTCGCAAGGCAGTTGAGGCAGTGAGTGCCGAACGTAACGCGATCCCAACTCCAGCGCTGGCGATAGCGTGCTTCCGTCTTCATCCCCGCCTCCCCATTCGTTCGCAAGGCGCCATTCAGCCCAACTGCGCCTTAACATAGGCCTGGTCCGCTACGGCGAACGCCGAGAGGGTCGCCGTGACCCAGCGATAGAATGGCCAGCCGCCCGCCTTCTCCACTCGTGCATTGAGTTCTGGGAGCCAGGGCGTGAGCTGCCGGTCGAGGAAGTCGAGTTGGGCCCGCCGGAACGATGTCTGCAGCCGTGGCGACGAGGAAACCGCCTCCTTGAACGTCAGGTACTTCATGAACTCGATTTCGGTCGCCAGGTGGTCAGCGGGGCGGGGATCTTCGGCCGTTGTGCTGAGGCCGAAATACTCGTAGAAGCGGACAACCTCCTCCATCCGATTCATGCGGTCGCCCCCACCGTAGACGCCACCGAAGAGCGGGGCCGGCGGGCCGGCCTCGTCACCAACCTCGAAGAGGCGGAGATACTCCGCTTCCATCTCTTCCCGGGTAGCGCCGTCCTCCAGTGCCGCGTTGCCGAACTCGAACGGGGAGGCGAGGAGCTTTCCCGCCTCCGCCAGTTCGTGGCCCCACTCGCCGGCCACTGCCCGGCTATGGATATCGGCATCCGGCACGGAGACGAGGCGTGCCAGGAGCTGGTAGACACCAGTGCGCGCCGTCGTCTCGTTGTCCGGGAGCTCCTGCTCGGGGAGTGCTTCGCCGTCAATCTTCAAGCCTGCAAGAGAGTAAACGAACATGTCAGGCCCCCACGCCGTTGCCGTTCGGCGTCAGCTCAGCGGGGTCGACAGTGAAGGGGCCAAGCAGCTCCTTCCACTTGTAGGCGATGAGCGTCTTCAGCATCTCGGAGGAGCCACCGTTACGGACGGTCTCCATCTCGCCCTTCAGCTTTGCGAGCGCACCGTGGACCGCCGGCCCAAAGAGCGATTCGAGGTATTCGGGTGGGATGCGCGGCGTATCGTAGTCGATACTCATGTCCTCGTTGAGGCGGGAGGGCGCGAGCGGCGGAACGTAGTAGACGTTCGGGCCCGTGCCGGCTTCCGCGAGCAACGGGAGTGCGATGCCCCACTCCTCCACGAGGCGGTGGACCGGGCCCTCTTCATCATCGAGGTAGCCAACGAAGACGGCCCGGCCCGGGCACTGACGGACGCACGCCGGTGCGACGCCCGCTTCGATCCGGGGGAAACAGCCAATGCACTGCTGAGCGACGTGGCGCTCGTAGTTGAACGAAATCTTCTTGTAGGGGCACGCCTCCATGCAGAAGCGGTCGCCCATGCAGATCTCTTCGTCGCGAAGCACAAGACCGTCGTCGGGGCGCTTTTGGAGCGCGCCGGTGGGGCAGGCGTCGACGCAGACGGCATTGGTGCAGTGATTGCACATGCGGGGAAGGTAGAAGTAGTAGGAATTCGGCCATTCGCCGGCGCCCTGGTCTTCGTCCCAGTTCATCGCCCAGCGGTTTTCGCGGGGTCCCTGGGGCTCGAGGTGCGCCTTGCCCGCGGTGCCACCGTAGAAGACTTCGTCGTAGTTGAAATCGAAGCCGCCGCCGAACTCCTCGCGGGTGGGCTGGTGGCCGGGCCGAGGCTTACCGGTTTCGGGGTCGATGCCGCCGCCCATCTCCTGCCAGTTCTTGGGGGTGCCGAGCCCTGGCATGGTGTTCACCGACATCCACCACTGATGCTGTTCGCCCTCGTCCCTTGTCCAGAGCACCTTGCAGGCGACGGAGCAGGTCTGGCATCCGATGCACTTGTTCAGGTCGAACACCCAGGCGATCTGCCGGAGCTTCTTGGCCACGCTTCCACTACTTTTCGCTGTCGTCATCGCTTTCTCCTCAGGAAAGTTCGAGCGGGAGCCACTCTCGGCTCACGGCGGCAAGCCCCGCGCGTTCTTCGTTCGTGCCGTTCCAGACGGCGACACCCACCTTGGCGTCCGGGGGGATGGCCGCCGGGCCGCTGAGCACAACGCTCCAGCGGCCGTCGCGGAGCCCGGCCTGCGCGGCAAGGTTGCCGTTTCCCTGCTTGCGAAACACTCCCGGCCCGGAGGATTGCAGAACAAGCGGAGCGGGCCTGCGGTCCTCCCAGTACCAGAGCGTCATGGGGCTCGTGGGTGTGCCCAGCGTGGCGAGGCCGTCGCTGTTGCCGCTCGAGAAGAGCACGGCAGCGCCATCCTGGAATTCGCCGTTCGGGCGTGGGTCATCTTCCCACTCGAGAAGCAGGTAGATCCGTTCGCCGTCGCTCGCGGCTGCGACGGACGCTGACGGCGTTTCTCCGTAGGGCCTGTCGGCCCATTTCGTACGGATGTACTCATTCGGCTGGTTCCTGAGCGGGACTGGTGCCAGCGAGACGGACTCGTGGGCAATGGACGTCCACGTGGCCGCCCGGGGATCGGCGAGATCGTGGCCCGCCTGGACATTCGCTACCTTCATGACGTTACCTCGTTCACCTTTTCGAAATCACAGGGGACCCAGCGGTCGTTCGGGATGGGCTGCCACTCGGCTGTCAGGTGGCGGAGGTGGCCATAGCCACCGGCGAAGCCGAGCCACTTGACCATCCCGGGCTCGATCTCGTTCGCACCCGACCAGTCGGGGTACTGATGCCCGGCCCAGCCGTTGTAGGAGACGATCTGCCCGGGCTTGACACTCGGGGAGACCTTGGCACGAGCCCGGAAGGAGCTGACGTCGTTGAACACGTGGATGAGGTCGTCGTCGGCCACTCCGTGTGCGTCGGCATCGCCCGGGTTCACTTCCACCGTCGGCTCGCCGCGGTGAGTCCCGAGGATCACCCAGTTCGCCTGGTTCATGGTGTGGACGCTCCAGCGGTTGTGGCCGGAGGTCATGTTTAGCGGGTAGTCACCGCCCATACGTGGATTGGGCTTCCACACGGGGAGCTGTTCGCCCGCCTCCAGGAACCAGTCGTGATCGATATAGAACTGTGCGCGGCGGGCGTAGGTGGGGAACGGGTCGCCGCGCTCGGTGTGGTCGCGGAAGGGCACATGCACCTCGTCGGCCTTGATGGGCGAGGCCTGGGCGAGGGCCATTGGGCTGAGGCCCCAGTCGATGAACCGGACGTGGCCCTCCTCGCGCACGGTGCGAAGGTTCGTACCCATGGGCAGGGTGCCCGCCAGGGCGGAGTCACGAATCTGCTCGTCGGCGACCTTCTCTTCGTCGAGCAGGTAGCCATCCATAGAGTAGAAACCCGGGAGGTCTGCGTAGCGGCGGACGTAACCGCGGGAATCCTTGTACTCGGTGAGTCCACGGGCCTCGGCGCGTTCCGCCAGCTTCACGAGGAGGGCGTGGTAGATACGCCACTCGTTCGCGGCTTCGCCGGCCGGCTCGGCCGCCTTATCGGAGAAGATGAGCTGCAGCACGTGGGGCGTCGGGATGTGGAACCCGATCTTCTCGTAGTGCTGTGCCGCGGGCAGGAAGTAGTCGGCATAGAGTGCCGTCTGGCTCATGCGGAAGTCGATGGTGACGATAGTCTTCAGCTTCGGCCAGAGGTTGGGGAGCAGGGCGGTCTTGCCGCCGCGGGTGCGCCGTAGCATGTTGCCACCGCATTCGATGAGGACGCGCGGAGGCTGTTCCGGCCGGGGCTTATCGACGCCCGTCCACCAGCCCTTCTCGAGCGCCTCCTTGAAGTACTCATCGAAGGTGCGTGGCAGGGACTCGTCGCCCCAGGTGGGTTCGTTCCAACGCTCGTCGTAGCCTGCCTGCCAGTACCACCAGAAGGCAGGGATGGCGTTGGCGCTGCTTG
>JALOAP010000069.1 GCA_023228745.1 Dehalococcoidia bacterium
ACAATACCGGGGGCGCACGAGACATCGTTGTGCAAGGGGAGACCGGTTGGCTTATCCCGCCGCGGGGACCAGAGCTGCTTGCGGCGCTCGCGCAGGCGTGGGGCGAGCGCAACCGCCTCCCGGCGATGGGCGCGGCGGGCCGGCGGCGCGCCGAGAAGTGCTTCGACGGCAGGGCCAATGACGGAGCCATCATCGGCCTTATCGAAAGGCTCGCGCGGGACCGTCGTCATCGAGCGTGACGGGGCAGGGGACGACGAGCCCGCAAAGCAGCAGCCCGGCGCAGAGCTGCCAACGTCCATGCAAAGAATCCGCTAGCCATCCGCGTGGGACGGAAGCGATGCGGGCCTGCCAGGTCCCCGCGGGGGCGGGTACGACTTCGGCATCGTGGAAGTCCAGCATGACGCCCGTGGCCGGGAAGAGGGCCTTGTGCAGGCACTCCTTGGCGGAGAAGGCGATTGCGGCGGCGAGTGCCGGGCCGAGCGGACTGGCCCGGAAGCGTTGGATCTCCGTGGGAGTGAGCACCGCCTCCCAGAGGTCAGGCGTAAGCGAGCCGATTGGTTCGACGTCGATGCCGAGAGCCAGGATCTCGTCACCGGAGCCGACAACGGCCGCGGCGTAGCTGGAAGTGTGGGTGATGCTCCCGGTGAACCTGGCGGGCCAGAGTGGTTCACGGGCCGGACCAACACCGATGACGCGGGATGGCACTCCGAGAGAAGCGAGCGCCACCCGCGCGCAGTGGCGACCGGCAGTGAACTCGGCGCGGCGAACGGGTAGGGCGGCGCGCACGGCGCCTTGCTCCGATCCCAGCAGGGCTCCGGCAAGTGAGAAGTCCGTGAGCTCGGCGGCGGCGAGCCGGGGGTGGAAACTACGCCAGAACAGCAGTGGTCTCGTGTTCGCGGGCCGGGTGGTGGTCACCGTTGGCAGAGAGCGCCTCCTTTCGCGCACGGGCGAGCTCCGATGCGAGGACCGTCACGTGCGGCTCGAGGCACATCGACTCGTGGCCACCGGGAACAAGATGGACATCGACGCTGCGGACGTAGGGAGTCCAGCCGAGATCGAGCGGCACGTAGCCATCTTCCGCGCGCTCCCGGGCACGGAAGAGCGTGATGGGCACATCGAGCGGGGTGAGGACGTAGGCGTCGTGGGCACGGACGAAGGTGCCGGAGATATCAACGGCTTCTGCCGGCTCCTGCAGCTCGACGGGGGCAGAGCTCCGCCTCCGGAGGCGCTTTGCGGCCTTCACCTTTGCCCAGCGGGCGACAAACCGCACTTTGCCATCCCGCACGCCGCGGAGGAACCACTGCACGCGTTCGAAGCGGGTCTTGTCGAGATAGCGCGGGCTGAAGCAGTCGAGGAAGGCGAGCAGCACCGTATCCTCACCCTGTTCGCGGAGCTGGCGGGCCATTTCGTAGGCAATGACGCCGCCGCCCGAGTAGCCAGCGAGCAGGTAGGGCCCCCTGGCCTGCACTGTGCGAATTTCTTCGATGTAGTGGGTGGCCATCTCCTCGATCGTCTGGTCCGGCAGTTCGTCGCCATCGAGGCCCCGGGCCTGGAGCGCATAGAACGGCACATCGGCCGGCATACGGGTCGCCAGGTCACGCAGGAAGAGGACGTTGCCGGTCATGCCGTGGATGCAGAAGAGCGGCGGACCGGTGCCCTCGGGATGGATGGGCACGAGAGAACGCCAGGCAGCGGCGGCATCGCCTTCTGTTGCAGCGGGCGTGGTGCGGGTGGTGACCTCGCTGCCACGAACGCGCCCGGCAAGCTTCCGGACGGTACCAGCTTCGAAGAGCGTCGAGAGCGGGAGCAACGGCCCGAACGTGTCGCGAACGCGATTAAACATTCGCACAGCGACCAGGGAGTGGCCGCCGAGGTCGAAGAAGTCGTCATCGACTCCAATGCCGGCGACACCCAGGAGGTCCTCCCAGATGCGGAGGAGCGTGAGTTCGACGTCATCGGCGGGGGCCACGTATGTCGACTCCAGCGAGGGACGCTCCATCTTGATCGAGGCGTCCGCGTGTGCAGAGGAGGCGGCCCGCACAGCGTCCACGAGGGCAGGAAGCGGTACGGGCGTGACGACAACGTGGTCGAGGGCGGGCGTCCTGAGGACACGTTCCAGAGCTTCGAAGGCCTCATCCTGCCGGAGACCGGAGAAGTAGATGTCCCGGGCAAGCTCACCGACCGGCGTGGTGGGGGCAACGGGTGCCA
The DNA here is from genome assembly GCA_023228745.1 of Dehalococcoidia bacterium. Classification (GTDB taxonomy): domain Bacteria; phylum Chloroflexota; class Dehalococcoidia; order Tepidiformales; family Tepidiformaceae; genus JALOAP01. Next base: position 2,209 of record JALOAP010000069.1, read on the forward strand.
GCACTCGAGTGGCTGCTTCGGCCAACTCCTCGACCCCGGAGAGGCGCCGCACCTGGTAGCCCTCGAACTCCACGAGCACGGAACCGTCGGTGGCGGTCACGGTGCCATCGAAGACAAGGAGGCCCTCAGCGCGGCGGACGATCCGGACGTGGCTCACGATCTCCGAGGGCAGGGCAGAGTAAACGGTGAGGCGATCGAACCCGAGGGGAACGTAAACAGCGGCCTCCGCGGGCTCCCCCAGGTAGAAGGCGAACCCGGTGGCGAGGTCGAGGAGCGCCGGATGGAGCGGATGACGGTCCAAATCCGGGGCGTGGGCATCCGGGAGCGAAAGGGTGGCCAGCGCTTCCTGCTCGCCCGTGTGCACCGAGCGGAGGCAGTCCCAGCGAGGCCCGAAACGCACCCGGTTGGACTGCGCCGCGAGAACGGCTTCGACCGCCATCGCCCGGGAGCAGTGCGCCCGCAGGGCGGCGAGGTCGACGAAACGAGGTGCAGTGGCGGCCGGGCCGATCGTCGCACGAACGTGCTCTCCAGCAGTGGTGGCGATGCGGGATGCGCCCCCGGGGCCGGTGGCGATGGTCGCGGACGGTGCATCGACCGCGAGCAGCGGAGCCGTGAACGCGACCTCACGTAGTTCGACGGCGGGGTACGGATGGCCGGTCGCGAGCAGCTCGAGCATTGCTGAGCCGGGAAGCACGGCACCAAGGCCCTCAATCTCGTGTTCCAAGAAGCGCCAGTCGGTGGAGGGGTCAAGGCGGAGCACTTCCCCCGGCGGCGGCGCTGGCAGGTGCGGTTCGAAGCGCGCGGCAGCCATCCCGAGTTCGCGCCACGGAGCCCAGGCGACCGACAGGACTCGCGTCCTGGAGTCGCGGGTATTGGCGGCGAGGTGGTCCTGGAAGGCGTTCGCCGCTGCATAGTCGAACTGGCCGGGGAGCCCGAGCGAGGCGCTGGTGGAGGAAAAGAGGGCGACAAAGCCTACGCCGGCAGCACGAGCAGCCCGGACGACGTGGAACGCGCCATCGACCTTGGGAGCAAGCACCGCCGCCACGGACGCCGGCGTCTTCTCTGTGAGCAGGCCGTCATCGACCGTCCCAGCCGTGTGGAAGACTCCATCGATGCGGCCGAACTGGCGGCGAGCGGCTTCGAACGCGCCGCGTACGTCCTCCGGCCGCGTTATGTCCGCCTGGAGCGGAAGGACTTCGCCGCCGGTGGCTTCGATGTCGAGCAGCGCTTTGAGCACCCGGTTCGTGCGGTCGTGCGGCGTGTGCTCCGCCAGCCGGGCGTCCCAGGCGGTCCGAGGGGGCAGCGGCGAACGAGCGAGGAGCACCACGCGCGCCGACACCTTCTCCGCCAGATATTGAGCAAGCGCCAGGCCAAGGCCGCCGAAGCCGCCCGTGATCACATATACGCCACCCTGTTTCAGCGCGCTGGGGCCACCATGGAGCTGAACCCGATGGAGTTCCTGCTCCCGAAGCTCATCAGCCCGACAGGCGACGATCCGGTCGGTGGCCGGCGAGCGGAGCACCTGGAGGCACCGGGGTTCCCAATCACGGGCGCGGAGGCTTTCCAGGTCAACCAGACGCCAGTGGATGCCCAGCTCATTCGCCACGACACGGAGCGCCCCGGTGAGAGCGGCGGGCGCGGGACGCGCGACTCGTTCGCGCCCGGTGCGGAGGGCAGATTCGGTGACGACCACGAGTTCCTGGACGGACGCGGGTGGCAGGCTCGCAAGTGCCTGTCCGAGTGCAAGCAGGCAGGCCACAAGGTCTTCGACCGAGCGTGAGCGTTCCGCGAGCAGGAGCACCTGTGCGGGGAGGCGATCTTCGCGGCGTAGATCGTCGAGGAGGGCGTCGTAGTCGGTCCGGGCGGCGGCCCGAAGCTCGTATTCAGCGAGGCTGAGCCGCTTGAGGCGGCTTCCGAACACGCCCGAGACGGTTTCGAAGCCCGCCACCTCGGCTGCCGAGCGGAGGCGGGAAAGGTGTTCCCCATCGGCGCCGAGCAAGAGCAAGCGGCCCCCGGCATCCTCAGTGGTGACAAAGGGCGTGCGCTTCCACACCGGACACCAGAACCAATCGGCGATATCGGGCGCGCGTTCGAGCTCGCGGTGCGCTGGTTGCCCGGGTTCGATCCAATGGCGCGTCTTTTCGAACGGGTAGGTGGGGAGCGGAACCCGGCGGCAGTCGTGCGGGTGGAGCAGGGACCAATCGACGGGCGCGCCGTTAACCCAGGCGGTGGCAATTGCGGTGAAGACCGCCTCGGTTTCGGAGGTCCCGGCGCTCCCGGGAAGGAGGCAGGGGATGGCTCGTACGGACCGGACCGGTTGCTGCCGGGCAAGCGAGGAGAGTGCCGATCCGGCGCCGACTTCGAGCAGGACCACGCGGCCGTCGCCGACGAGCGTCGCGAGACCTTCGTCGAAGCGGACGGGCTGGCGGAGATGGCGCACCCAGTAGAGCGGGTCGGTCGCCTCGGCGGGCGTGATCCAGGTGCCGGTCACGTTCGAAGCGAAGGGGATGGAGGGTGGCGACAGCGAGACCGTGCCCATGTGCGCTTCGAACTCGGCCAGACCGGGGTCGAGGAGGGAGGAGTGCGCTGCGGCACCGATACGGACGCGGCGGCATTCCACGCCCTCTCTCGCGAGCCGTTGCTCGAAGGCCGCAATGGCTGAGCCGGAGCCCGACACGACGCAGAGCTGTGGGCCGTTGACGACAGCGAGCGAAAGGCCTGGCGGCAGTCGCCGCTCGAGTTCATCAGCGGAGAGGAGCACGCTGGTCATGGCGGCGCCGGAGACGCGTTCCATCAGCTCGCCGCGAAGGGTCACGGTGCGGGCGGCATCCTCGGGCGTGAACACGCCAGCGATGGTCGCGGCCGTGTACTCGCCGAGACTGTGGCCGAGCATCGCTGTGGGCACGACACCCCAGGAGATGAGGAGCTGCGCGAGCGCGTACTCGGTGGCGAAGACCGCCGGGAGCTGAAGCGACGGTCGTTCGAGCTGACGCGCCGCGTCTCGGGGATCAGCGACTTCGAGCAGGAGGGAGCACAGGCACTCGCGGGAAGAAGGGGAGAGGGCTTCGAGGCAGCGGTCGAGCGCTTCCCGATAGACCGGGAAGCGCCGGTAGAGATCGGCCCCCATGCCGGGGTAGAAGGCGCCGCCGCCGGGGAACAGGAAGGCGAGGGCTGCAGGAGCGGCGGCGTCGCCGGCGACGAGCGTCCGGGGAATGGAGATGGGAGCGCCGGCGGCGTCATCCGGGCCGGACCAGAGAAAGGCACGGCGATGGCGGAAGGCTGCGCGGCCGTGCTGGAGCGTGAAGCAGGCGTCCTCGACCTGGTGCGGGCCGTTGGCCGCAAGGTGGGATTCGAGCGCTGCGAGCGAACGATCGGCTGCCTCGGGTGTGCGGGCGGAAACGGGCATGAGCAGCGGGCTGGCGCAGCGGGGTGTGGGGGCGACTTGTGGGGCTTCTTGCAGTACGGCATGCGCGTTTGTGCCGCCGACACCGAGGGAGCTGACGCCAGCGCGACGGGGCACATCGCCCGGCCAGGGCTGCGCTTCCGTATCGATGGCGAAGGGCGACTCCTGGAGCCCGAGGAGCGGGTTCGGGGCGGAGAACCCGGCGAGCGGGGGAAATTCCGCGTGGTGCAGCGCGAGGGCGGTCTTCATGACGCTCGCGACGCCGGCAGCAGTGTCGGTGTGCCCGATGTTGGCCTTCACGGAGCCAAGACGGACGCCCGAGCGCAGCGCACCCGCGTAGGCCTGCGAGAGTGCTGCCAGCTCGATAGGGTCTCCGATGGCGGTGCCGGTGCCATGAGCCTCGACGTACTGCACGTCCGCTCCGGTGAAGCCAGCGAGGTCGAGCGCCTCGGATGCGACCGCCGCGTGGCCATCGACGCTCGGCGCCAGGTAACCGACTTTGCTCGCACCATCGTTGTTGATGGCGGTCGCCTTGATGACCGCCCAGATGTGGTCGCGGTCGCGGAGGGCATCTTCCAGGCGGCGGAGCGCGATGATGCCCGCACCACTCGTAAGGACCGTGCCGGCGGAACGGCGCTCGAACGGGCGGCAGAAGCCATCCGGCGAGAGGATCTCCGAGGGCCGGTAGAGGTAGCCCTTTTCGTGGTTGACATCGATGGTTACGCCGCCCGCCAGGGCCATGTCACATTCGCCAGCGAGCAGCGCCTGGCAGGCGACGTGGATGGCCACCAGCGAAGTGGAGCAGGCGGTCTGGACGTTGACACTCGGGCCGTGGAGGTCGAGCCGGTAGGAGGTCGTGGTGCTGAGGAAGTCCTTGTCGTTCGCCGTATGGCGCAAGGCGAACATACCGAGCGATTCGAGAAGCTGCGGGTTCGAGAGCAGGTTGTGCAAGAGGTAGGTGTTTTGTCCGGAGCCTGCGTAGACGCCAATCGAGCCGGGGAAGGTGGCTGGAACATGCCCTGCGTTTTCGAGCACCTCCCAGGCTAGTTCGAGGAAGTGGCGCGTCTGCGGGTCCATGACGGCGGCGTCGCGCGGGCCGATGTCGAAGAAGGCTGCGTCGAAGCAGTCGAGGTCATTGGGTACACCCCAGGCGGGTACGTAGTTGGGGTCGGCAAGGAGCCGTTCGGCGACCCCGCGCTGACGCAGCGCTTCGCGAGTACCACGCTGAATGGTGTGGCGGCCACCGCGGACGACGTCCCACATCTGTGCGAGGCTGCTTATCCCGGGGAAGCGACAGGCCATCCCCACGATCGCAATGTCGTTGGGCGAATGCAGCGCATCAGGGAGCAAACGTTAGACCTCCCATCAGCCCCGGGCAGAGCTGGACGCCCTTGCACGCCGCAGGCCAGCGCGGGATGAGGCGGCCACCGTGACACCGTTGTTCGGTTCGCCTTCGGCGAGATGCGCTGCCAGTTGCCTGATCGTGGGGTGCTTGAAGATGTCCGTGAGCTTGAGCTGCAGGCCGAGATCGTCTCGCAGGCGACGGTGGAGGCGCACGGCAAGGAGTGAGTTCCCGCCGCTATCGAAGAGGTTTGCGTCGCGGTCCAACACGGGCCGCCCGAGAACGCGCGCCCACACCTCGGCGATGCGCTCTTCGAGCATGTCTGGCGCCATGGCAGGCACACCGGGGGGAGCGCTCGCAGCGGCAGTGCTGGCGCCCGGCGCAGGCAGCGCCTTCCGGTCGACCTTGCCGTTCGGGGTCAGGGGCAGCCGGTCGAGGAGGACGAATTGCGAGGGGAGCATGACCAGCGGGAGGCGAGTCTTGAGGGCTGCACGAACGTCCTCCAGGTTGAGCACCGGCTGGCGAGGGACGATGTGGGCCACGAGCTGGGGTGATGCATCACCATCGGCGAGCGCCATGACGACGCACTCGGCGATCCCAGGGTGGGACCGAAGCGCATCCTCAATCTCACCGAGTTCGATGCGATGACCGAGGATCTTCACCTGGTGATCGACGCGGCCACAGAACTCGAGCACACCGCCGGCGCGGCGACGGGCGAGGTCGCCCGTGCGATAGAGCCGCTCACCGGGACGGAAGGGACTGGCGATGAACCGCTCGGCGGTGAGATCGGGGCGGCCGAGGTAGCCGCGGGCGACCCCGAGGCCGCCGATCCAGAGGTCACCGACCTCTCCGGGTGGTGTTGGCCCGAGGGACCCGTCGAGTACGTAACAGCTGGTGTTTGCGATGGGCGTGCCGATGGGAATGGTCGCCTGCTCGTCGCCCGTCAGTTCGTAGACGCTCGACCAAATGGTCGTTTCGGTGGGCCCGTACATGTTGAGCATGCGCGCGGAGGTGGTCTCACGCAGCGCCCGGGCCAGCGAAACGGGAAAGGCTTCGCCACCAACGCAGACAACGTCGAGCTGGGCGAGCGCGACGCGGATGGCGGGTACTTCCAGCAACAGGCCGAGGAGGGACGGCGTGCACTGCAGGTGGGTGACGCCGTGGCGTTGGATCAGCGCCGCGATGTCCTCCTCCTCGGCGGGTGCGGCGAAGGCCTGGCGGACGGCGTCCAGGTGCGGGAGTGCATCGAGGACGTCCTCGGCGTCGATCCCGAAATCGACGAGACAGGCGATCTCGTTAACACCGAGTTCGAAGGCGCTCCGGGCGACGCCGATGCACTGTTCCACACTGCCGATAAGGCTGCCGTCGCGGAAATAGCGCTCGGCGGCGTGGTCGAGAAGGGCATCCACTTCCCCTGGCGAAAGACCTTCGAGGAGGTCGCCTTCGGCCGCAGGCATGCGCCCCTGGAACACCGGGAAGGACCATGCGACGTGCCGGAGCAGGTCGGCGGAGCTGCGCAAATACTCCCTCAGGGGGCCGAGGGCACGCTGCCGGGCCTCCTCCGTGGAGCCGGCGACGTAGGTGTGCAGCATGAGCGTGATGCGGCCTTGTCCGCCCGGATGTCCGGCGGCGCGCCACGCTTCGCGATAGGCGGCGAGCTTGCCTGCCAGGGTGTCGAGGTCCTGGCCGAGCAAATGGGTCAGCAGGTTCGCGCCCATCCGCCCTGCGAGCCGAAAGGTCTCGATGTTGCCAGCGGCGGTAATCCAGGTGGGGAGTTCGGGTTGTACCGGCCGTGGGAGCGTAGAGACGGGGATGCGGTCGCCAGCGGGGCCGGGCATATCGACGGTTTCGCCGCGCCAGAGCCGCTGGACCTCGACCACCGCAGCTTCGAGCCGTGCCCTGTTGCCGGCGAAGCCAGCCGGGTTGAGCACGAAGTCGTTCGGCTGCCAGCCGGAAGCGAAGGCGATGCCAACGCGGCCGTTCGAGAGGTTGTCAATGACCGCCCAGTCCTCGGCCATGCGGACGGTGGGGTGCAGTGGGAGAACACAACTCCCGGCGCGAACGGCAACGCGCTGCGTGACCGCTGCAACGGCCGCGCCGGTGACTGCGGGATTGGGATAGAGGCCTCCAAACGGGTGGAAGTGCCGTTCGGGCGTCCAGACTGCTTCGAAGCCGTGTTCGTCCGCAAAGCGGGCTCCCGCGAGCAGGAGGTCGTACGTGGAGGGAGTGCCGCCCGTTTCGTTCGCGGCGAAATAGAAGAGGCTGAAGGCGGCGTCTTCGCTTCGAGCTGCGGGGGCGGGCCGGTCGAGTCGTGCGAGGTCGCCGGAGAAGAGCACGACGGTGAAACCGGTGGCCAGCGTCCAGAGCAGTTCGAGCACCGAGATGTCGAAGGAGAGGCTGGTGACGGCGAGCCACGTGCCCGGCGGGTCGCCCGGAGCGAGGCGGTCGGTCATGCCCGCAAAGAAGTTCACCACGTTCCGGTGCTCGATCATGACGCCCTTCGGCGTGCCGGTGGAGCCGGAGGTGTAGATGACGTAGGCGAGGTGCGTGGGGTCGACTTCGACTAACGGTGCGGTGCCAGGCAGCCCTGCGAGCGTGTCACGGTCGGTATCGAGCGTGATGGGCCTGGTTTGGCCGGTGGCGAACTGTGCGGCCAGTGGGGACTCGGTGACGACGAAGCGTGCGCCCGAATCTTCGAGCATGAAGCGGAGGCGCCCGGAGGGGTAGTGCGGATCGAGCGGGAGGTACGCGCCACCCGCTTTGAGGACGGCGAGCACGGCCACGACGAGGGCGGGCGTCCGGTCGAGCGCGATCCCAACGATCTCCTCCCGGCGGAGGCCAAGTGCCAGCAGGTGGCGGGCGAGCTGGTTGGCGCGGCGGTCGAGCTCCGCGTAGGTAAGGGACTCAGTTCCCGAGATAAGCGCTTTCTTCGAGGCGAGGAGACTCGCTCGCTCTTCGATGAGGGCGTGGATCGTGGTGCACGGTATCGGGCGTTCTGTGGCATTCCACGCTTCGGGTTCGGTTGTTGCCACGGCCGCATCTCCCTCGCATCGGTGGAGTGCATTAGGGCCGTGGCGTGTTGAGGCAATGTTGAACATGCGACATCTGACAAGACCAGCGGACGAAGAGTTTTCCCGGGGCTTGTGGCACATGTGGTACAAGGATGGGGTGGCCACCGATAGTCCCCATGACTGGGCGGCGCGCCCACTTCTCGCGCACCGGTACGCGTGGCGGCAGCGCCTGGCTCGCCACGGGGCGGCGACGAGCCACGCCGCCTGGGACGTCGTACTCGAACGGGCCGTACTCGTCGAGATCTACGGCCCTTCGTTCGTAGCAGCATGCGGCGGCGTGGATGCGCTCGCTGCCCGCGCGAGCCAGGTGGAGATGCTGGAGCACGAGGCGATCGTCCCGTTGCAGGACTTCGGGCGGTGGGCGACCAGCTTCTTCGCGGCTTACCCGCAGTTTCCGGATGCAACGCTGCAGGAGCGGGCGGCAGGCACTCCGCTCGCGGTGACTGATGTCCAGAGGCTGGTCCGGCGGTTGGCGGGCGCACTGGACACCGCACATGCCGCAGACGTGGTCCATGGCCACCTGACACCGGCGCGGATCGTGTTCGACACGGACGGCCGGGCCTCA
>JALOAP010000071.1 GCA_023228745.1 Dehalococcoidia bacterium
CCCACAGGGCGACTTCGCCCGTTTCCTCCACGACAAGCCGCGCGACCGCCAGGACCTCCTGGTGAGGCTGCTGGATGTCGAGATCTACCGGGAGATGGCGCGGGCTGCGAACCAGCGAGCGGCCCTCGCCGGACATCAGGCCGAAAGCTGCCGTTCGCGGCTCGAGAACGAGTTCGCGCACGCCACCGAGGAGAACCTTGCTCTGCTGCGAAGCCGGGTTGCCAGTGTGGAGGAGCTGGTCGCCAGCATCGATGCGGATGTCCCCCGCCTCGAGGCACTCGCAGGGGCCCGTGCGGCCGCCGCACAACGCGCGGAGGCGGCGCATCAGGCGCACAAGTTGCTCCAGGCGGTTCATACCCCGGAGGGCATCGACAGGCTTGCGGCCGATGCCGCCGGCGCCGGGACCGCAGCTCGCGCTGCCGATGCAGCTGTGCTGGCTGCCGCCGAACGCGTGCAGCAGACAACCGAGGTGCTCCAGCAGCTTCCTGCCCAAGCCGAACTCGAGGCTCTGCGCCGCGACTATCAGGAGCTCGCCCGAACCGAGGCTGATCAATCACGCGCGGTGGAGGCGACAACCAGGGCAATCGAGGCGGAGCGGCGGGCCGAGGCTGCGGTGGAGGCGGCACAGCGCGAGGCGGACGCTGCCGCTGAACGCCGCGAAGCTGTGTTGCGAGACAACTATGCGTTCCGCGTTGCCCAGGGCCTCCGCAAGGGTGACCTTTGCCCCATCTGCGGCGAACTGCTGTCGGATGACCCGCAACTTGAGCCGCCGCCGGGTCACGAAGAAGCAACTGCCGAACGCGCTGCCGCCGACAAACGACTCGAGGCCGCTCGCCACGAGTTTGCGCGCGCCCAGGCGGATGCGGCCCGTCGCGCCGCGGAAGCGGACGCGTACACGCGCCAGGCCGCCGAGCTTCGTGCGCGGCTTACCGGCCAGCCACAGCTCGCCGAGGTTGCTGACCTCCTCGCCAAGGTTGCTGCTGCCGAGCAGGAGGCACGGGCAGCACGTTCCCAGCAAGCGGAGGCCATGCGCGCACAGCAGGCCGCCCATGCGCGCCTCGACGAATTGGGACGCAGCACCGAGGCCGCGTGGCGCGAATTCGACCGTGCGCGGGATAGCGTTGCGACCCTCGGTCCACCGGAGATCCCCCGCAAGGAGCTTGCCGCTGCCTGGGCGACACTGGTTGGATGGGCTCAGCAACAGCTACCGGCCCATCGCCAGGCTGCGCTCGACGCTGAGGACGAGGCGCGCACCGCTGATATCCAGCGGGAGCAGATACTCTCGGACCAACGCGAACGGTGCGAAGGGCTCAGGATCGATGCATCTCGCGGTGTGCCCCGCGATCTTGCGCGGGACGCCCTCCAGCAGGTGCGGATGCAGGCGGACTACCTCCAGGACCAGATCGACACTGCAGCTGAGCTCCGCCGCGAATTCACGGGTCACGAAGAGCGTGCAGCGGTCGCGCGCTCCCTCGGGGACCACTTGAAAACCAACCGCTTCGAGAACTGGTACCTGGGCCGTGCCTTCCGGCGGCTCGTGTGGCGTGCTTCGGACCTGCTCGAAGAGCTTTCGAACAACCAGTATGCCCTCGACCTGACAGAGAACAACGATTTCCTGGTGATCGACCACACGAACGCGGATGAACGCCGGCCCATCCGTACGCTCTCCGGCGGCGAGACCTTCCTCGCGTCCCTGGCGCTCGCGCTCGCGCTCGCCGACAACCTCGCCGAAATGGCGACCCACGGCGCCGCCCGCCTTGAGGCGATCTTCCTCGACGAGGGATTTGGCACCTTGGATCCCGATACGCTCGACACCGTGGCGGGCGCACTCGAGGAGCTCGGGGCTGCGGGCCGGATGGTCGGCGTCGTCACACACGTCCGGGACCTGGCGGAACGTCTCCCCGTCCGCTTCGAGGTGCGCAAGGAGGGGCGTTCCTCGAAGGTCGAGAAGGTGCTCCTCTGATGGCGTTCCATTTCGCAGTGGAGTCCTGGGCTCCTGAGTACGGGGCCCCGGTCGCCGGTGAGATCACCGGGCAGCGCGTCCAGCCGGATGTACGCCTCGATGTGGAGTTCACCGAGCGTGATTGGCGTCCACTCGATCCCCCGGTTCAGCCGGCATCCGAAGTGCTCTTCGTCGACGGGGTTCAGCGTGTAGACGCGCGCATCTGGATCACGGGCGACGATGGTGTTCCGCGACCGGGGCTCTGCGCCTCGTTCGCAGCGGGGGCTGTGCTCTGTGATGGCCAGGCCACGGTGCAGGAGCCGCGAGTCGGTCGCAGTGTCATCGCCGAGCTTTTCGGCGAGGCCATCGATACGGGCCTTGTTCGCTACGACCCCGCCCCCGCAACCGCTTCAGCCGTCGAAACGCTGATGCACGAGTTGGAGCAGCAGCGCCGCGCGCTCGAGATCCAGGCGTCCCAGGACGCGGAGGCCGAACTCGTGGTCCTCGATGGCTCGCTGTTCGAACGTGATCGCGTCCCAAACGCAATTGGCTACCTGAAGAGCCACGAGGTCACATACGTTACCGGGGACGCAGCCAAGACCATCGGTGCGCTCGGAGCCGGGCAACGCACGCCCATCTTCCTGACCAAGACGAGCTGGAGCCGGTACTCATGGTATCTCCGCCTGCCATGCCGGCGGGACCATGCCTGGTCCGGTATCGTGCGCTGCGAAGCCGCCAGTACGTTGGCCTTTAGTGCCGTCCAACGACTCGCCGGCCTCTCCGCGGCGACACTTCCCGGATTCGCCTCCGAACCACACAAGGACACCCGAGCTCCGCAGAACCTTTACCCGATCGCGGGGCTCGAGCGCGACCTGCGTCACCGTATGGGCGACCAGCAATTGCTCTACCGCTCGCTTCGCCAGGCTGCAGCGCTGCAGCCACAAGTGGAGGTTGCCGCGACGCCGATGCCGTTCGATAGTTAGCGCTATTGTGGTCTCGAACCCCGAAAACCCGTTTCGCCCCGAGCATTTCCGCCGTCTGGACGAAACCGATGACCGTAATTTCTACACGCTGCCGCGCCTCGTCACACATATTGACGATGCGGCGATCGCCGCCGTGCGCCAGTTCTACGGCGAGGTGCTGCCAGCCGGTGGATATATCCTGGACCTGATGTCGAGTTGGGTGTCCCATCTCCCGGGAGACGGACGCTTCGCCGGTGTGACCGGCCTCGGGATGAACAACGAAGAACTTGATGCGAACCCGGAGCTCACTCGTCGCGTCGTCCAGGACCTGAACCTCGACCCTGTGCTCCCCTTCGGCGATGCCGAGTTCAGCGGCGCCATCGTCACTGTTTCGGTGCAGTACCTTACCCGGCCGATTGAGGTCTTCGCGGAGGTCGGGCGTGTACTCCGGCCCGGAGCGCCGTTCGTCGTCACCTTCTCCAACAGGTGCTTCCCGACGAAGGCCGTCGCGATCTGGCGGCTACTCGATGACCACGGTCATGCGAACCTGGTCGCAGGTTACTTCCGGCTGTCCGGCCGCTTCGGGCCAGCCCGTGCCTGCGATCTGAGCCCGGCGCCCGGCCAATCAGACCCGGTTTACGCAGTTGTGGCCGAGCGTCTCTCTTAGACGACGAGCGGCTCCCGGCGCGTGAACTCGTAGAGCATGGCGGGGCGATGGGCGCCGACTTTTCTCGTCACGCCCGTCTCGCGAATGATGCCGAGACCAACGACGCGCCGCCGGAAGTTTCGCTTATCCATCGGCTCGCCGAGGATGGCCTCATAGACCCGTTGCATCTCCGTGAGCGTGAACCTTGGCGGCAGCAGGCTGTAGACGACATTTGTGTATTCGAGCTTGTTACGAAGGCGCTCCTCCGCGTAGGCGACCACGCGCTCGTTTTCGAACGCGAGTTGTGGCAACCGGCGCACCGGGTGCCACGCGGGCCGCCAATCGAGCTGCGGGCGCAGGCGTGTCTGTGCGTAGTCCACGAGCGCGAAGTACGTAACGACAACCTCGGCGGTACCTTCGCCAAGCTTGTCGAACGTGAACAGCTGCTCGAGGTAGACGTCCGAAACACCCGTCTCATTGGCGAGCTTTCGCACGGCCGCTCCCGCCAGGGACTCGCCATCGAGCAGCCATCCGCCCGGTAGCGCCCACTCTCCCTTCGCGGGCTCCGCAGCCCGCTCGATAAGCAGGACGGAGAGCTCCTCGTGCACCACCGTGAAGATCACCAGGACGACGGCCGTACTCACGTCGCCCAGTGTATATGGAGCGGCCCCTCCGCCGCGGTGTGCCGCCGGCTATCGCGTGAACTGTAGTGCGCTGTTACCGCTGGCAATCACCCAATAGGCTTGCCCTTCCTCCAGCCGGTGCATGTTATTGACATAGTCCGGGAGGCCGGGGGCGAAGCGCCGCCAACTCTGCGTGGCCGGGTCGTAGGAGTAGACCATGTTCACTGTGTCAGCGTAGGGGGCGAGGGCCGCCTGGGCGGACTGAGTGTTTCCTGGCCACGTCACGAGGTTGGCCCCTCGATGCAGCGGAAGGGAAATCCGAGGCGTCGCGGTGCTCGTTGGTTGCGCGGGCGTGGAGCTCGCAACCGGCGTGGCTGTCCCCTTGGGTGGCGTGGGTTGCGCTGGCGTCCGCGTTGGGGTCGCAACAGGCGGTGTACTCGTCGGCACCGGGGACGGCGTAGACGTCTGCGCTACGGTGGGCGTCGGCGTGGGCGTCCTGGTGGGCGACGGCGTCGGTGTTGCCACAGCCCCTCCCCCTTGCATTGCCCCGAAGTTTGTCACCCAGTACCACTTGTAGGGCGACGCGGGGTCGTAGTGGCGTGCGATCCCCACCTCCCGGTAGTAGATACCGAGCATGTTCGCGTCGTGGTTGGGAGAGCCTCGCCAGGCATCGAACGCTTTCTGGGCTGTGTCCATCACCGTGCCGCCGGCCAGGTTTTCGCCGGCGCCTTCGGCATAGCCGCAATCGACTGCCCGCCGGTACGGTGAGCGCCCCAGCGAGTCGGCGTGGGCGAAGTACCGGTTCGTGGCCAGGTCATTGGCCATCCAGGCTGCCGCCTGGTTGAGCGTTGGGTTGAGCGAGAGGGCGCTGAGCCCATTCTGTGCGCGGTAGGAGTTGAGAAGGCCAAGAAACGCCTGCTCTTCGGCGTCAATCGAAGGCGTACCCCCCGCACAGTTCGTCGCCGCCCCCGCGGACTGCGGCGAAGGCACAATGAGCACGAACCCCAAGAGCGCAAGACCAATCGCGCTTCCCGCCAAGAAGGCGGCCATCCGAGTTTTCAAGGCGTCTCCCCGTTGGGGGCGGCAAGCACACCGCCCTTACCATAGGGTTCGGCGCTCAAGGCTTTCTATGGGTGAATGCCCGGTAGTGACCCGGTTGCGAACGCGGTATCGCTCAGGTGCTGTGGCGGTGTCCGCTTCCCTTCGGTGCCTCGTACGGCTGTGCATACCAGGCATCGGTGACCAGGTCCTGGAAGATGGTGATACGTCGCCCACCTTCGAGCTCGACAAGGTGGTAGCGGCGCGAAATCTCCTCACGCCACCACTCGTCATCGATTCGCCAACTTTCGTGGATCGCAAGGACGCGCTTGTACGTGCCACGCCAGAGCAATGCCACTGGTTCGCCCCGTGGAGTGGCTTCCACCGCGAGTGGCGCGGGCTGATTCAGGGGCCGAAAGCGGCCAGACCCAGCTGCCGCTCCGGGATCCTGGACCATGGTTGCACCTCGACAATACGAAACACTTGAGGGCCTCCCGCCCGTTCATTGAGCTGTTCCACTGCTTCCACGAGCTCCTTCTGCCTTCGCGGCCCCACTGGCCAGAGGTTCGCCTGGTGTCCGTATTCGCTACAGATGCCAGACAGGGTCACGCCAACCGAAACTGCTGCCGATGCCAGCTGCAACCGCTCGATCCGGCTGCGGGCGACGAAAAGCATGCGCGGGACGTCGTTCGTGGGTTCGCGAAAGACGAACTTCCGGGAGATCTGCTCTCCACTCTCGAGGCCCAGCCGCCAATCCAGCCGCCGCAGTGACTGCCCTCGTATATCGGGATGTTGAAGCCCCCGCTGCAGCAGGACGCGGGTAGCTACCACAATCGGCTCGCTCAGGGCAGTTGGCGCGGGAAGCTCCATCTCCTCATCGATTCGAAGCTCATCCCTGCCCGGGACGATGAGGGAGTTGTCCTTGCCGTTCGCAAGGTTCCAGGCACGGGCGCCATCGAGTCCGAACTGTGCCTGCATCGCGGAGAACGATAGCTTTGCTACCTGCCCCAACCGTTCAAGCCCGAACTGCCGGAGCCGTTGATGCATGAGCGGTGAAACCGGCAGAACCTCGATCGGCAACCGCGCCAGGTATGCTTTGTCCTGGCCGGTGGGGACCAGGACCGGGCCCGGCTCTTCCGCTTCCGCGTTCTCCTTTGTTCGTGTCCTTGCCGTCGACCATCTAGCGCTCGGGATGGGTGAGGATGGGCCGGGGGCCGCAAAGCGAGCATCTGAAATTGCCACTGCGTGTGCCGCGAACACGGTTTCCGCCACCCCCAGGGAGATCGGTAATCCCGTCTCCGCGCGCATTGCTTGGTACAGGTCACCGAAGAAGGCTACCTCGCTCATCCCGGACATTTGCGCCAGCCCGCGCGCTTCGAAATGCACGTGCCCCGGGGCTATCGCCTCGACAAGGGGGCTGTAACGATTGAGCAGCGTGACAACTCTGTTGGCTTCGGCAGTCGACTGGCTCTCCTGGTGGGGCAAGAACACTGCATCGTGGCAGAGCGCCAGTGCTCGCCGGAGCGTCATCCCTACTGTGACGCCAGTCGCTGCAGCTTCGGGGGAACAGGCAATCACTGCCGCGTGCTCATCCGGTGAGCCGCCGATAACGACCGGGCGGCCCTCCAGGCTGGGGGCATCGCGACGTGCCAGCGCCACGAGAAAATCGCGAATGTAGAGGCAGGCAACATCCATTGGATCACCCAGCTTAGAACACTTGTTCTGGCAGCTCCCTGCCGCTGGCACTTTTCTTCACAAAGGGAAAGCTTTCGCCAGTGCCATTGTCGCTGTCCTCTTTGGCGCTTCATCGGCGTATCCTCCGCCCTGGAGGTAAGCCAATGCTCTCAACCACGTTCACCCAGCGATTCGGCCTTGACCACCCCATCATCCAGGCGGGCATGGGGAACGACTGCGGCGCCGAACTCGCAGCCGCTGTCTCGAATGCCGGGGCGCTCGGCACCATCGGTAGCATTGGCCGCACACCGGACAACCTGCACGACGAGATTCGCCGCTGCCGTGAGCTCACGGACCGTCCATTCGCCGTGAATGTCGTCACCTGGAAATGGGCACCCTTCGCACAGGTGCTGCTCGATGTCGCCATCGAAGAGCGCGTCCCATCGGTGACCATCTCCTTCGGCGACCCAATCCCTGCCCTGAAAGCCTGTCAACAGGCGCGCATCCCGGCCGTGGTGCAGGTGCAGGACGTTGCTGGCCTTCGTGCTGCCATCGAAGCTCGCCCCGACGCCATTGCCGTCCAGGGCAATGAGGCCGGTGGCCACACCGGCAGCCGTGGCACCCTCAGCTTCGCCGCCCAGGCGCTCGACCTCGCGGGTGACATCCCGGTGCTTATTGCCGGTGGTATCGCCGACGGACGCGGGCTTGCGGCGGTCCTCGCAATGGGCGGTGCGGGCGCCATCATGGGCACGCGCTTCAAGGCGACAAACGAATTCGGCCTTGCCGCACCGCACAGTGCCGCGCAGAAGCAGGCGATCGTTGGGAGCGACGGCTCGAACACGCTCTGGGACGAGATCTTCGACGAGGCGTACGGCATGGAGTGGCCGAATGGGATCGAGGGCCGCGCGCTCCGAAGCAAGTTCACGGAGGAGTGGAAGGGGCGCTCGGAGGAGCTTCGCCAGGCCGTGGACGCCGCCGGCAAGCCCTTCGGCTTCGTCGCGCAGCTCGCTCAATCGCCTGAGACAGTCGTGAACTGGGCCGGGGAATCATCCGGGCTTGTCCGCGACGTCCTGCCCGCCGCCGAAGTCGTGGAGCGGACCGCGCGCCAGGCGGAAGAGCTGCTGCAGGCTGCCGCTCGCACCATCCTCGGTGTTCGTGCCTAGGCAACGAAAAACGGCCCCTTCGGGCCGTTCAGGCGTCACGTTCTTGGAGGCGCCGACCGGATTCGAACCGGTGGTGAAGGTTTTGCAGACCTCTGCCTTACCACTTGGCCACGGCGCCCGCCAAAATTGTGGTGCCCAGGGTGAGATTTGAACTCACACGCCTTTCGGCACTGCCCCCTCAAGACAGCGTGTCTGCCGTTCCACCACCTGGGCGGGCACAAAGACCATCCTACGAATGCTCAACCCTTAACGGCAAGCGCGAGGAGGCTTGCCGGCCGCGCATCGAGTCTGAACTGGCAGGGGTGGCAGGACTCGAACCCGCGACTCTCGGATTTGGAGGCCGATGCTCTACCAACTGAGCTACACCCCTGCGCAGTTCCTATGGTACCAAACTCGCGGCTACGGCAAATCCACCGGCTCGTACGCGGCGTCAATCCGCTTTCGCCCGCGAATGAGCATGTATGGCGCCGCGAACAACCACGCCAACAGCCACACGGCCGCCCGCAGCAGTTCGAACACAGCGTAGCCACACCCATACGGGCCGAGCCACGCATAGCCACCCATGCCCAGCGCCTCCGGGGCGGACTGCAGTTCCCCGGCTTGTCCTCGAATACGCCAGCCGCGAAGCCGCCATCCTGCGGCTGCCATGCGCGCGGCGTCGCGCTCCATCTCCGCCTGGTCACGGTAGCTCTTGAAGCGCAGGCGCCCGCTCACGCCCGCCGCTTAGCGCATTCCCGGCAGCGCCGGGAACTTCCCGCTGCTCAGCGACTTCGCAATCTTGCGCGCTTCGAAGAACTGCTTCAGGAGCTGGTTCACCTGCTGCACATCGGTGCCGCTACCCCGCGCGATACGCCGTCGCCGCTTCCCGTCGATCTTCTCCGGGTGGCGGCGCTCCCACGGCGTCATCGAAAGCACAATCGCTTCCGCCTGGTTGAAGAACCGGTCGTCCATGTCGTCGACGTCGAGCTGCGCCTTGATCCGGTTGAACCCGGGCAGCATCCCGACGAGCTGGCCCAGCGGGCCCATGTTTCGCACCTTGCGGAGCTGTTCGACGAAGTCCTGCAGGTCGAACGTGCCCTTCTTCAGCTTGTCCTTGAACTTGTCGGTGTCCTCGTCGCCCATCGCGTCCTTGGCTTTTTCGATGAGCGAAAGCATGTCGCCCATACCGAGGATGCGGTTCGCCAGCCGGTCCGGGTAGAACGGTTCGAGTGCGTCGGCGCGTTCGCCCATGCCGATGAACTTCACCGGCACGCCCGTCACGGAGCGGATGCTGAGCGCTGCGCCGCCGCGGGCGTCGCCGTCCATCTTCGTGAGGATGAGCCCCGTGGTGCCGACCTTGTCGTGGAACTCCTTCGCGGCCGTGACGGCGTCCTGGCCGGCCATGGCGTCGGCCACGAAGAGCACTTCCGCGGGGTTGAGTTGGCTGCGAAGGTCGGCGACCTCCTGCATCATCGCTTCGTCGATGTGGAGGCGGCCGGCGGTGTCGACGAGCAGGTGGGTCGCGCCCGTGCGCCGCGCCTTATCGAGGCCGTTCGCGGCGATCTGCGCGGGCTTCACCTGCGTGCCCTCTTCGTAGTACGGCACATCGAGCTGCTTCGCCAGCGTCACGAGCTGGTCCACCGCGGCCGGGCGGTAGATGTCGCAGGCGACCACGAGCGGCCGCTGGCCCTGCCTCTTCAGCAGGTTCGCGAGCTTGGCGATGCTCGTCGTCTTACCCGAACCCTGGAGGCCGACCACCATCAACACGGTCGGGGGCTGCGAAGAGGTCGC
The DNA here is from genome assembly GCA_023228745.1 of Dehalococcoidia bacterium. Classification (GTDB taxonomy): domain Bacteria; phylum Chloroflexota; class Dehalococcoidia; order Tepidiformales; family Tepidiformaceae; genus JALOAP01. Next base: position 9,819 of record JALOAP010000071.1, read on the forward strand.
GAGCTTCGGTGCTGCGCCGCCAAGCAGGTCCACCAGCTCGCCGTGGACGATGTCGATGACCTGCTGCGCGGGCGTGAGGCTCTTGAGCACCTCCGCGCCGAGCGCCTTCTCCTTCACCCGCGAGGTGAACTCGCGGACGACCTTGAAGTTGACGTCGGCCTCGAGCATGGCCATGCGCACTTCGCGCAGCGCCTGGTCGAGGTCCTCCTCGGTCACGACCCCGCGCGACCCGAACTTCTTAAAGGCGCCCTGCAGCTTATCGGTCAGTGATTCGAACATCGTGAGCCCAAGTGTAGGGGATTTCCGTGAGTTGAGGTCGTAATTGAGGCGTGAGGCATGAGAGATGAGGCATGAGCAGGGAGTGAGGTGGTTCCTTGGATTTCGATTGTCGATTTGCGATTTCCGCAGGGGTGACTGTGGTACCGGGTGAAAGGAGACGCAACGGTGAGTGGAGGCGTTAGCTGTCGGCATTGCGGGCGGCGTCGTTGGCATCGGCGAGAGAGAAGATCTCGTCGAGGCGGGATTCGAGATGGCGGCGAAGGTTTTCATAGCGATAGCGTTCGTGGAAGGCGAGGCGTCCTTCCCGGGGGACGAAGCGGGGTGGGTCGAAGTTGCGGATGGCGATGGAGAGGAGGCGGATGAGGCGGCGTGCGCGGGCATCGGGGAGGCGACCGGTGAGTTCGAGGCGGATGACGGTGTCGACGAGAGACTGGACGGACGCGCGGTCGGTGAGGTCGAACTCGGCGAGGCGGATGGGGGA